>CAZEWV010000326.1:0-3647 GCA_964516025.1 uncultured Eubacteriales bacterium | reverse complement strand
CATGTTCGCCGGAATTCTTTTCTGGGTCGCTGCGGCGGCCTCTGTTTTTACTCTGAGGAAGAAAGCCCCACATCTTCCAAGACCCTACAAAACATGGGGATATCCCGTGACACCACTGCTCTTCATTGTTGTTCTTTCAGTGATTCTTGTGATTACTCTTTTTCAAAAGCCCATTGAGTCCTTGGCGGGAATTGTTCTGGTTTTGGTGGGAGTGCCAGTGTACTTTTATTGGAAAAGAAAAAAATAACCGTCTATATAAATTCTCTTTTTAGTACGGCTGTCATGCAATGAAGGGAACCCCATCCTTTGCGAAGTTCAGAGACGTCTATCCCCATGACTTTAATACCTTGCTTTTTTAAAGCAAATTTTGTTTTAGGGAAACCCGAGGCAAAAAGAATAACGCCCGGTGAGAGGGCGACAAAATTCAATGACAGGTTTGTTGTCTCTTCGGCCGAAGGGGCCTCCAGCAAAGTTACTCCTCTTTCCTTAAGAGCT
The DNA here is from genome assembly GCA_964516025.1 of uncultured Eubacteriales bacterium. Lineage (GTDB taxonomy): Bacteria > Acidobacteriota > Aminicenantia > Aminicenantales > Aminicenantaceae > JAUWVG01. Next base: position 3,152 of record CAZEWV010000326.1, on the reverse strand, counting down.
TCCCCCAAATCCGGCGGAAATCGCCAGGGATCTATCATCGCGGTTTTTTTATCGATAAAACTTACAATGCTGTCGATGTGGGCATATCCATCTGGGATTTCCATCTGGAGGAAATGTGTCACACCCACTTGTTTAAGGATCTCTTTTAATTGTCTGATGCCTTCCGAATTAGCTCTATTCCCTTTCCCGAGAATCACTGTTTCTGCATCAACCCAGAGGCAGCACGCTGTTTCGAAGATCCCGTGTCCTGAAATTGTTCGGAGAATGGGAACGCCGAGACGGCCTAAGGCTTCTGCAGCAAACCGTTCTTCACCTCGCCTGCAAGCCATGGCTTGACGCCCAATAATGGCTCCTTCGGGAGTCAAAAGAACATTATCTCTCATGAAGTAGGCATTGGGACGGTCGTCACGCATCCTGTCCACGTAAAAAACCGCAATGCCCTGTGCCCGGAAAAGGGCAGCCAGCTCATCATGCTGTTCTCTTGCTTTCTCCGGATTTAATACTTCCAGCCACCGGCATTGTTCTGGATCTTTAATACTTTCAATTTCCTTTCCGGGTCTCCTCAGAAGGACGGCTTTCAAAGAGCCCACTTCAGAATCGCAGCCCCAGTCACCACCCCATAAGGATGTCATTTCCTCCCGAGAGGGTGTTTCCAAAGCTACCCACTCTTGGGGGATTTTAGTCCTCGTCACGCTTATCTTTATTTTTTGTCTTCCATTCCTTGACACTTAGTTTTATATCATTGATCACCGGTTTGACCGATTCTTTCCATTCTTTCATCCTTTGCGAAAACTCATCATTTGGAGGAGTAAGAACCTTTCCAAGTTCTTTAAGTTTTTCCCCGAGTTCTGAGAGGGAGGGCTGAACAGCCTGCTCGAAATCCCTAATCTTTTCTCCCCCCTTTTCCAGCCCTTTTTTGAGATCTTCACCGATGTCCTTGAGCTGGTCACCGATGTCTTTAAAAATGTCTTTGTCTTTATCTGTCATCTTCTTCTCCCATGCAAACATTATAGAATTAGAACACTGTTTACTCAAGATTTACATGGTGAATTTTTCTTAATTTCTTCTTAACTTAATGAGTTCAATATGCTAAGATATCGCTTAATTTGTCTAAATGAGAATTTTTAATTAATTAAACACATAATCAAATGAGTTTTGAAGATAGAGATGATCCTCAATATTTAGAATCAAAGGGACAACTGTCCCAGTCCTTTGACGATTAAAAAAAGAGAGGGAGAGTATGGATATTTTTGCGAAATGCGACACGGACGGAGGCAATTTCGGCCAATTCCGTGCTCGAGGCGATCATTTTTTTTCCCGTCCTATTCTCGATACAGTCCCCGGACCGCGTATGGTTTTTCAGGGAAAAGAATGTGTGATGTGGTCCATAAACAGTTATCTAGGACTTGCCGGGAATGAGGAAGTCAAAGCTGTTGCCCGCAAAGCTCTGGAAGAATTCAGCACGAGTGGACCCATGGGATCCAGGTTGATGACGGGAAACTCAACACGACATGTTGAACTCGAAGAAGCTTTTGCGGATTACTGCGAAAAAGATGCGGCGGTCCTTTTTAACTATGGTTATCTGGGTGTCCTCGGAACTCTAGCCTCTCTTGTTGAAAAAGGTGATACCATCATTATCGACAAACTTTCTCATTCGTCCATGATCGACGGCACACACTTGTCACGCGGAAATTACCGTGTTTTCCAGCACAACGATATGAACGATCTTGAAAAGCAGCTGAAAAAGGTGAATGAAAAGAGAAAGGGCGGTGTGCTTGTCGTCACGGAGGGCGTATTTGGTATGGAGGGTGATCTGGCAGACCTTCCGGGAATCTGTGCATTGAAGGACCGGTACGAGGCTCGACTATTTATCGACGATGCCCATGGATTTGGAGTGATGGGGGAAACAGGCCAGGGGACAGCCTCTTATTTTGGTGTTCAAGACAAAGTGGATCTCTATTTTGGAACCTTCGCCAAAGCCTTTGCCTCCATCGGAGGTGTATCTGCTGGCAAAAAAAATGTCTGTGAGTGGATCCTTTACAATGCCCGAACTCAGGTCTTTGCCAAGAGTCTTCCCATGGTGTATGTCGAAGCTCTGCACAAGACATTGGAGATTATCAGGACGGATACGGTAAGACGAGCTAAGATGTGGGAAGTGTCCAGAAAACTAAAAAAAGGCCTTTCCGACTTGGGATATAATGTAGGCGATGTACCTTCACCGATTACACCTGTTTATGTTTCTGTTGAGGATATCAATGTGGCTGCGATGATTTTGATGAAGCTGCGAAACCTTGGAGTTTTTGTAACTGGAGTTGCCTATCCTGTTGTTCCCAAAGGAATTTTGTTGTACAGAATGATCCCAACGGCAGCCCACACAGATGAAGATATTGAAATAACCGTAAATGCCTTCAAGAAGGTTAGAGATGACATGAAGCTCGATTTAAAGAAAGGAACGCGTGGTTAAAGAGATTGGGAAGACAACAAAAAGTTCTGATTACAGGGGCATCGAGAGGAATTGGGCGTGCGATCGCATTGACCCTTCACGATTTGGGCTACCTTGTTTTTGGAACCTATTACCCGCTAGATAAGACTGACGATCGAGTTGCAGATATCGAATACCTCCCTCTTGACTTCAATGACGAAGATTCCATTTTTGCCCTTGCCCAAAAAGTTAAAGACATCGATATTTTGATCAACAATGTTGGTCAGAGCCAGATTGGTCCTGCCGAGGAAACCCCCATCGATAAGATCAGGAGGGATTTTCAAGTCAATTTTTTTGGGATGATTTCGCTCACTCAAGCCTTTCTTCCCGGTATGAGGGAGAGGAAAAGAGGGACCATAATCAATATAGGATCGATGGCCGGGAAGTTTGCCATACCTTTTCAGTCGATCTATGTGGCCACAAAAGCAGCCGTTGCCGGTTTCAGCTGGGCTCTGCGCAACGAGGTTATGAATTTCGGCATCAAGGTTGTTGTCATCGAACCCAATGATATTAAAACCACAATTGAACCCACTGTTGTCCTGAAAGACAATTCAGTCTATCGGAACTCTGTATTTAAGATGAAGAGTGTGAGAGATAAGAATATGGCAAAAGCGCCAGGTCCGGAAATCGTGGGCAAAAAAGTGGCTAAAATTCTAAAGAAGAATAAACC
>CAZEWV010000325.1:0-3665 GCA_964516025.1 uncultured Eubacteriales bacterium | reverse complement strand
TAGGCGAAGACGATAACAAGAGGAAAAACCAATTCCATAATCGTGAAATAAATACTTAGGGCTCCGATGATGAAGGAAAAAAGAAAGAAGAGTGTGGCGGATTGAGTTTTTGTTGTCTTCAATCGCTCCATTATGTAATCCCTTATTTTTTTGTGCAGTTTTGAATCCGTGGGAATTATAAAACGAATGCCTCAAATATATATCATATAACTCGGGAAATTTAAAGTGAAGAATTAGGGCCAGGCTTGAAAAACATGAATAGCTTTCTACAGAATAAAAATAATATAGAGAAAGTTATTCATGTTTTTCAAGCCTGGCCCTAATTCTTCAAAAAGGAGGATTCTCTCTTGCCTTTCTTTTTTTCTTCTCGTAGAGAATTCTTCTAAGTGTGAATGTGGACATGACTTTGGCCATTCTGAATAGAGAAATGGGCTTTGCAATGATTTCAACTTTTCCGGATTTTACAGCCTTTATAATTGAATGAATGTCTTTTTTGGCTTCGACAAGAGAGAAGGTATCTCCAAACTGCCAGAGAAAATGACAATCTGAAGTGGCGATCAATGGTTTTTTATACCTTGATGCCGTATCCACGGCTCTTTTGTTGAAGTTGATGAGGCTGTTATAGTACTGTGCAAATTCGATCGCATCAAAAAGATGGATGTATGTCAGCAGGTCGGACTGAAGAGACTGGAATTTGGGAAAGAAGGGATGGGGAGCGATGATTAAATTATCTTCTTTTTTTATGGCTGACAGTTCTTTTAGAGAGCGGCCCCTAGGATTGAAAAGAAAATCCGGATTTAATATCAGGACATGTGACTCTGAGAACGTTGCCTCCATACCAGGAATAAGAAGGATGCCTTTTTTCTCAGAGTACCGGACCAGTTCTGGGTTGTAAAAAACAGCATTATGATTTGTGATGGCTAAAGCGTCAAATCCTTTTTGACTGGCTGTGTCGATGAGCTGAAAAGAATTGTAGGGAATGTAGTCTCTTGGATCTTCTGCCGTATGGATGTGAAAATCAACTTTGAGTTTTTTTGTCATCATGGGATGTGTTTATTAGCCCGATCTTCTAATGGGTTTGGCTTAAGGCTTCTTTAATTTTGTTTCCGATATCAGCAGGACTTTTGGCCACATGTACTCCAGCCGCTTCTAACACTTCCATTTTTTCTTTGGCCGTGCCTTTCCCGCCAGCGATGATAGCTCCTGCGTGCCCCATCCGTCTTCCAGGGGGAGCGGTCTGTCCGGCAATAAAACTAACGACCGGTTTAGGAAATTCCTTCTGTATGTATTCTGCCGCTTCTTCTTCAGCAGTTCCGCCTATCTCACCAATCAGGATGACGGCTTCCGTGTCGCTGTCGGTCTTGAACATTTCTAAGAGATCGATGTATTTTAATCCAACGATTGGATCTCCACCGATCCCTATAGCGGTCGATTGTCCGAATCCCAGTAGAGATACCTGCTGGACGGCTTCATAAGTCAGAGTTCCGGATCGGGAAATGATCCCGATTGAGCCAAGTGTGTGGATATGTCCGGGCATGATGCCAATTTTACATTTTCCCGGAGATATGATTCCGGGTGTATTAGGTCCTATCAGTCTGCACTTTTTTTCGATGATATATCGCTTAACCTTGATCATGTCAAACGTAGGGATTCCTTCTGTTATGCTAACGACGAGTTCTATTCCGGCATCGGCGGCTTCCATGATGGCATCGGCCGCAAAGTAGGGAGGGACGAAGATAGCAGAAGCATTGGCACTCTTTTCAGCTACGGCTTCAGCGACCGTATTGAATACGGGAACATTGAGGTGCGTCTGTCCCCCTTTCCCGGGAGTTACTCCGGCGACAACATTGGTCCCGTATTCCAGCATCCGTTCGGTGTGGAATGTTCCTTCGGCTCCCGTGATGCCCTGAACGACAACTTTGGTGTTCGTATCTATTAATATACTCATTTGTGGCTCCTGCTCATTGTTGGACGAGGGGCACAACCTTTTCGGCCGCCTCTTTCATGCTCTCGGCCGAATAAAATGCAATCCCCGAATCTTCCAGTATCTTTTTTCCTATATCAGCGTTTGTTCCCTCCAGCCTCACAACCATCGGAATTTTTAGATCCAGTTCTTTAGCGGCATTGACAATACCTTTGGCTACGAGATCACACCGAACTATTCCGCCAAAGATGTTGATCAATGCGGCCTTGACATCTTCGTCTGAAATAAGAATTTTAAAAGCGTTCTTAACGGCTTCTTCGGAAACGCCGCCGCCCACGTCGAGAAAGTTGGCCGGCATCCCTCCTGAGTACTTGATGATATCCATTGTGGCCATAGCCAGTCCGGCACCATTAACCATACATCCCACCTGGCCGTCCAGTTTGATGTAATTCAGATTGAACTTCGAGGCTTCCGCTTCCAGGGGATCTTCCTCGTCCAGATCACGCATTTCCTTGATATCGGGATGACGAAGAAGAGCATTGTCATCAAAGTTCATCTTAGCATCCAACGCGATGACATCTCCCTGTTTGGTGATGAGTAGGGGATTGATTTCGGCCAGGGATGCATCTGTGGATTCGAAGGCTTCAAACAGGTTCAAAAGGAATTTTATTGCCTGTTTGAGTGTCTCTCCTGTTAAACCCAATTGAAAAGCGAGCTTCCTTGCTTGAAAGACCTGGAATCCTATCGAGGGATTTACGTATTCCTTATAGATGAGTTCAGGGGTTTCAGCAGCAACTTTTTCAATCTCGACTCCTCCTTCAGAAGACGCCATGACTACAGGCGCTTCCTGAGCTCTATCGATAACGATTCCTATGTATAGTTCTTTTTCGATATCCAGCGCTTCTTCGACAAGGACTTTCTTAACAAGTTTTCCCTCAGGACCTGTCTGATGGGTGACAAGTCTCATCCCGAGTATTTCCCCGGCGATTTTTTCGGCATCGTGAGGATTGTCTGCGAGTTTGACACCTCCTCCTTTCCCTCTTCCTCCCGCATGAATTTGAGCCTTTACTACGACTTTCGGTCCGATGTTTTCTGCAATATTGAAAACTTCAGAAGGTGTGTCCGCCACTTCTCCGCGAGGAATCCGGACTCCAAATTTACGGAGTATTTGTTTGCCTTGATACTCATGAATTTTCATGAAAATTATCCTTTTTTCGAGACGTCTCTGTTCTGAATTATATTTAGTCTTCTATTTTGTACTTCTGTTTTCCTTCTTCGTAAAGATCTCCGCCGTACATATCGTTAATAACAATGCAGGGAAAATTTTCTACTTTAACTCTCCGGATAGCTTCAGGCCCTAATTCAGGGTAGGCGATAATTTCGGCCTCACGGATACTCTGCGAAATAAGAGCTCCGGCTCCACCAACAGCGGCAAGGTAGACGGCCTTATATTCTTTTAATGAATTTTTAACCTCAGTGCTCCTCAAGCCTTTTCCAATCGTTCCTTTGAGGCCGAGTTTATGAAGTGTGGGAGCAAATGAATCCATCCTGTAGCTGGTGGTTGGGCCGGCGGAGCCGATAGGTTTTCCCGGCCGGGCCGGTGTCGGACCGACATAGTAGATGAACTGGCCTTGGACATCAATCGGCAGTTCTTTTCCATCGTTTAGGAGATCGATCAATTTTTTGTGAGCGGAATCTCTTCCTGTAAAAAGATATCCTGTGATGAAGACGCTGTCTCCAG
>CAZEWV010000324.1:0-3673 GCA_964516025.1 uncultured Eubacteriales bacterium | reverse complement strand
TCTCTCAAAATTATCGCCAACTGCGCCGTCGGCTACAACAACATCGACATCACATTGGCCAGAGAGAAAGGGATTATGGTAACCAATACACCCGGCGTACTCACAGAGACAACGGCTGAGTTGACTTGGGCCCTCATCTTTGCCGTCGCACGGAAAATTCCTCAAGCCCATATTTTCACGAGGGATTACCAATACAAAGGTTGGGCGCTAGACCTCTTCCTGGGACAGGAACTCTGTGGTAAATGTCTAGGGATTGTCGGCATGGGACGGATAGGAAAAGCCGTGGCCCGGAAAGCCCGGGCTTTTAGCATGGACATTGTCTACACCGATCCACACAGGCTCAGTCCTGAAGAGGAAGCCAAACTCCAGGCTACTCAACTTCCCCTAGAAAAACTGCTTCAGATCTCGGATATCATCACGCTCCACACAACGCTAACATCCAAGACATTCCATTTGATCTCAAAAAATAATATCCATTTAATGAAAAAAACGGCCATACTCATCAATGTGTCTCGAGGTCCCGTAATAGATGAAGAAGCCCTAGCTGACGCCCTCCAGGAGGGAACAGTTTGGGGGGCCGGACTGGATGTCTATGAAGATGAGCCGGCCATCCATCCCAAGCTTTTTAGTTTGGACAACATCGTCCTCCTCCCCCATATAGGAAGCGCCACCCGGGAAACCCGGCTGAAAATGGCTTTTATGGCAGCCAACAATCTTATCCAAGGGCTCAAAGGAGAGAGACCAAACAATTTAATTGAATAGATTTATTCTTTTATTTCTGCTGGAAGAGATTCGTTCATGCTTCCGGTCCTGTAACCCTTCAGATCAATAGTGACATATGTGTACCCGCATGCCTTAAGATTTTTAACCACATCTCGCCTTAGTTCGGGATCCATCAAAACCACGATCTTTTCCGGCTCGACCTCGATTCGGGCGATCTGGCCATGATGCCGGACACGCACCTGTGTAAATCCTTTGCTCCTCAGGTAATCTTCGGCTTGAGCAATCTGTTTCAAGGAATCCCGATCAATTTCGGTATTGTAAGGAAATCTGGAAGAAAGACAGGCCAGAGAAGGTTTGTTCCATGTAGGCAAACCCATCCATTTTGAAATCTCTCGAATCTCATCTTTGACCAGTCGGGCTTCCTTTAGGGGAGATCTTACACCCAGTTCCGCCGCAGCTTGCGCTCCAGGTCTGTAATCATCTAGGTCCTCGTAGTTTGATCCATCACACACATAAAGAATACCTTCAGAGGACGCAATCTCTTTCAGTTTCGAAAACAACTCGCTCTTGCAGAAATAACACCTAGTCGGTGGATTCTGGACAAACTCAGGATTGTCAAGCTCATCGGTCTGGATGATCTTGAGGTGGACATTCCACATCTCAGCTAGCCTGACAGCCTCTTCCTGTTCCTTCTCAGGATAGGTCTCTGACTTTGCGATCACAGCCAGCACACGGTCTCCCAGAATGTCCTGAGCTGTCTTCAGCAGAAGAGAACTATCAACACCTCCGGAAAATGCCACAAGAACAGTTCCCATATCCTTGAGAGTACTCTTGAGGATATTAAACTTTAAAAGAGTCTCCGTTTTTAATTCCAATTTATTATCACTTAAATCACCACTCATTTCTTTTCTTCCCTTGCGAACTTTTTTACTTCTGCCACAAACTCGGTCACAATTTCATCTTCCTTCAGCTGGCGTGAGAGCTTCCCTTTTTTAAATACGACGCCTTTACCTTTTCCGCAGGCCAGGCCGATATCGGCCTCTTTGGCCTCCCCGGGCCCATTGACCATACACCCCATAACAGCCACATCAAAATCCTCTTTAAGACAAGCTATATCTTTTTCTATCCTTTTTGAGATATCAAAAAGATCGACATCACAGCGACCACAGACTGGGCAGGAGATGATATTCGGTCCGAAAGAACGTAGTCCAAGACTGGAAAGGATCAAAAAACCAATTCTCACCTCTTCTTCCGGAGGTGCAGTCAGAGAAACCCGAATAGTATCAGCCAGCCCCAGGTTCAGAAGCAGGGCAAGCCCGACAGAGGATTTGACAGTACCACGGATAAGACTCCCTGCCTCAGTAATTCCTGCATGGAATGGATAATCAACTTTTTCAGCCAGAAGCCGGTAGGCATTCAGCGTCCGGTTGACATCAGAGGCTTTGAGTGAAATCTTCAAATGAAAAAAATCCATATCTTCCAGAATTCTCACATGACGAAGGGCACTCTCGACCATGGCTTCAGAAGTGGCCCCACTATATTTTTTCAATACGTCTTTTTCGATCGAACCGGAATTCACTCCAATCCGGATTGGAATTTCCCGTTCCTTCGCGGCATTCACGATTTTTTGAACCTTGTCCCGTGCCCCAATATTCCCCGGATTGATACGGAGTCCGTCAACACCTTTATTTAATGAAGCCAAAGCAAGTTTGTAGTCAAAATGAATATCCGCAATAATGGGAATGTTCGTTTGCTTTTTTATCTTACCCAGCGCCTCTACCGATTCTTGGTCAGGTACGGCCACACGAACAATCTCGCACCCGGCCTTTTCCAGCTTTCTGATTTGCTCCAGAGTGGATGGGATATCCCAAGTGTGGGTTTTTGTCATGGACTGAACGACAATGGGAGCTCCCCCGCCCACAGGCACTCCACCGATATTGATCTGTCGAGTTTTCCGGCGTTTCAACTCCATGACCTCTCCTCGTGAATAACCCTAATAATAAACACGTAATCCGAGCTAAAAGGGAATGAGACTCCCCCACCCGTTTGGCAGCCGCTTGGCGATATCATTGAGAAGCACAAAAACAATTAAAACAATGAACATGGCAAATCCAATTTGCATGACAACCTGCTTGACCTTGGGACTGAAATCCCTCCGGAACAATCCCTCTAATCCCAATACCAGTATTTGTCCCCCATCCAAAACAGGGATGGGAAATAGATTGATGACTCCCAGCTGAAGGCTGAAAAAGGCAATCCAGCCTACCATAGCCATAAAACCTGCACGAAGCGCAGCATAAGAAAAATTTGCGATTTCAAGCGGGCCGCCAAGCTGCTTGGCTGAAGCTTCTCCTGTGATCAAATCCTTCAAGAAGTCTATGACCAAAAAAGCCAGTTTGACATTAAATTTGACACTTTCACCGATGGCCGCAAAAAAACCAAATTTCTTGATTACAAAATTTTCCATGTGGCCTATCCCTATCTTTCCAACATCTCCTTCCCGCTTTGGTGTGATGTTCAAAGTCTTGTGTTCCCCATTTCGATCTACAAGAAACTCGAGCTCCACATCAGGACTACTCTCAACTACTTCTTTAAACTGATTATGGAAAACGGTCTCCGTGTTTATGGCTAAAATGACATCTCCAACCTCGAGGCCACCCACCTCAGCCGGTGAATTCGCCGTGATCAGAGTCACTTGAGTCCAGATTTTAGGCATAAAACCGGCGTACCCAAAAGCCAATCGGGTTCTGCTTTCAGTCGTGAGATCAATGGGAATAATCCTTCCATCCCTTCTCACTTCTATTTTTAAAGTTCTGTCCGGACGAGTCCCCACCGCAATTTCCACATCGGTCCACGTCGCTGTCTCTTTTCCGTCGATGCTGATAATTTCATCCTCGGGCATTATTTTGGCCAGTTCGGCTGGTGAACCGGATTCAATCAAACCAATAAC
>CAZEWV010000323.1:0-3697 GCA_964516025.1 uncultured Eubacteriales bacterium | reverse complement strand
AGGCCCTCAGGGGGGAAATTCTCTTAAAACCTGAATTTTTTAGAGGTCTGTAGCCTCCCACTTTTTCTGTTACATCACCCTAGGGTAATTTGGCCTCTATTCTGCCAGTTTGTATGAGTCCATGCTTTGACCTCTTTATTTCTATATGATATGTATGAATCCGATGTCTCAGAGGGAGAAAAATAAAAGAAAATGAGACGCAGTCAAAATCATAAAAAAAACCAAATTCCTTTCGTTAATAGAAGAGTCTGTATGAATTACATCGATGGAAAACTTGTTGAATCCGGCAGCAAGGAAAATTTGGATGTGTTTTCACCTATAGACGGGACTATAATCTCTCAGTTAAAAGCAGGTAATTCTGATGATGTGAACACTTCAGTAGAAAGTTCAAAAAAAGCCTTTGAGAAATGGTCCCAAACGTCCGTTAAAAGCCGTGCAGAGATCCTATTCAATGTCAGAGAGCTAATGAAAACAAAGATGGATGAACTTGCGGAAATATGTATCCTTGAAAATGGGAAAACAATTGATGAATCCAAAGCCGGTATAGCAAAAGGTATAGAATTAATCGAGTATGCTGCTTCTCTTCCTCATATAATCGGAAGCGCCAACCTGGAGGTCTCTTAAGGAATTCATTGCAAAGAAATTCGATGTCCTTTGGGAGTAACCGCAGGTATCACCCCGTTTAATTTCCCATACATGGTGCCGCTGTGGATGATTCCTTTGGCACTTGCTTGCGGGAATTCGTTCATAATTAAATCTTCGGAACTAGTGCCATTCTCAGTAGTGAGATTAGCCCAACTCTTTACCGAAGCGGGACTTCCTGATGGTATTCTAAATGTTGTTCATGGTACCCGTGAAGTCGTTGAAGCACTTTGTGATCATCCCGATATAAAGGCTGTTGCTTTTGTTGGTTCAACTGAAGTAGCAGAAATAGTATATTCTCGGGCAGCTAATAAGGGAAAAAGATCTCTGGCTCTCGGAGGCGCAAAAAATCATGTTGTGGTCATGGAAGATGCGGATGTTGAAATGACCGCTTTTGATATAGTCAGGTCTTCAATGGGTGCGGCAGGACAGAGATGCATGGCAGTACATGTAATGATCGGGGTGGGGGCTGTGCAGCCTATTATTAACAGGATTGTAGAACTGGCTGGAGAGATCAGAACAGGTATAGATATGGGAGCTATTATTTCCCTATCTTCAGTAGAAAGAATCACTAAAATTATTAATGAAGCAGAAGCTGCGGGAGCCGATATACTGTTAGATGGCCGGGGCATCACAGTTAAAGGAAAAGAAAACGGATATTACGTTGGTCCGACAATAATAGATAATGTCACAACGGAAATGCCCTGCGGACGTGAAGAGATATTCGGACCGGTTCTTAGTATAATTCGCGTAAACTCTCTGGAAGAAGCCATATCAATAGAGAATATAAATGCCTTTTTCAATCATAGCCATGATCCTTTGGTGCCGTCTTCTGTTCAGGATAACAACTAGAAAAATGACTCCAATAATCATAGATACTGGGATGAGCCATAAAAGAATGAGGTCGAAAGTCGTTGGCATAAGATCTGAGACTCCGAGGATATCCAACATGTTTTCTCCTTCGTTCATTCTTCTTGTGAGGGAACCCCCCAGGTAGAGACGAGACACAAAATCACTGCGACTAAAACGAGTTTAAAAAGTTTGAAGTTTGTCATTATTGTCCTCCAATTTTTAGCTTCAATCTTTAAGACAAGCGAACACGCAGATTGTTGCAGATATTTTTTGTTGGGCTGAAATTCAGAGGCTGTTTTTAAGTTTATGCAAAGTATGAGCAAAAGTTTCTTGGTCTAAAGATCTGATGGATTTGCCAGGAATGCCGATCCATTCCGGAAAGATATTATTGTTTTGAAGTGAGGCCCTGAACTCTTCTATGAAGACTCCTGATCCTGATACGAATTCAATATCTTTTGGGAATACTTTTTTACCTTTGGCATCCTTTTTCCACTGCCCGACTCGATCGACACCGCAGGTAGGGCTCCCTTCAGCGCCTAATACGGCTGTAATTTCGTAGCCTTTTTTTACATATTCTAAAAGGTTTTTTGTGATCTTCTTAGCTAGAGTCCGGTAAAATTTTCTTATCTTGGGATTATCATAGGATTCCTTAGGCAGTGCCTTGCGGAATATACTCGATAGCTCAATTTCAGGGCAGGGAATCTGGTAGATCCCAACACCTTTTTGGATAAGAATTTCGATGACGTCCTTTTCCAGTCCAGGGTAGATGGCGAGATTGTCTTCGAGTGAATGGACATTTAAAAGACAGTGGGATACAACAACAATTTTCCCGCTTCTTTTGTCTTCAGCCAATATCTTCTCCTATAAAACCTCGATTTCGTATACAAGTGTAGTGTTGGGGGGAATCACGAACCTTTTTTGTCCCTGAACTTCTCTTGCGTAGTAACCGCTTGTCCCGAAGGCCAGATCGGATTTAAGGATGAGGATTCGCTTTTCTCCCTTTTTCATGTCAGCAAGAGCTTCATTAATTCCGGGATTGATCTGACTCTTTCCCACTATGAACTCAAAGGGAGCCGCTTCAAGCAATGGTGTAAGGTTTCCGTCCCCTCTGGAAGTGAAGGCTAAATTTCCGTCTATGGAATTTCCTGAATAGATAACCTTGAGTGCAGCTCCTAACTCCGGTTTTTGTCTTTGTCCTTCCTGAACTACGACATACTTCAGCCCGCTTTCTGTTGTATTGGCCTCAGGCCAATTGGTCTGGATGAGGTCTGCCTCCCGTTTTTTCTTTGCGTCTTCTTCCTCTTTCAATTTCTGATTAGCTTCAGTCACCAATTTTTGAAAAGATTCGGTGTCAGATTTGAATTGTTTTGCTTTTTTTCCAATACGGACAATTACAACGCTGTCTATGACATCTTCCTGTGCGGTCGACTGGACCACTTCGATGCCCTCGATTACATGCCCAAACACCGTGTAGCTATTGTCGAGGTAGGAACGATCGCTCAATGTGATATAGAACTGGCTGGTGTTGGTGTGCGGACCACTATTAGCCATTCCGAGCATACCAGCCCCGCTGTGTCTTAAGTCAGGATGAATTTCATTCGGGAACATATACCCCGGGCCTCTACTTTGGGCATCTTTGGGCATCCCGGCCTGAATGACGTGATTGGGGACAACCCTATGAAATGCGGTGCCATCAAAATAGGGAGTGCCTGCAGGTAGAGCCGAATTGTCTATAGTGCCCTCTGCCAATCCCACAAAATTCGCCACTGTCATCGGAGTTTTTTCAAACTCTAATTGGAGTACTATCTGGCCTTTCCCCATGTTCAGTTCAGCATAAAGGCCGTCAGGATATTTTGACCGGGAACAGGATAAAGTGATAAATGAATATACAACCAGAATGATGAAAACGCCAAACTGTATTTTTTTTCTTTTCAAAACAACCTCCTCAGAGGGAATCGCAGTAATCGAACGGAAAAAGTCCTCTAAGTGTATCTCATATTTTAAAAGAAAAAAAGCCCTCAGAGTCTACCACAAAAGTTTGTGATGTATAAAAAGAAGAGCTTTTAATTCCATGATTTTATTAGAGTTTTGGGAAGTGATTAGAAATCATGGAATTAAAAACTCTTCTATATGAAATTGACTAGAGTGAAAATCCAGTTGATAAAGAACAATACCCCGAGAACGATAACCCCTTTGTTAAGAA
>CAZEWV010000322.1:0-3699 GCA_964516025.1 uncultured Eubacteriales bacterium | reverse complement strand
AATGTCTCGACCACTCAAGAATTGGGATAGCCGCCCAATCGGTAGGTTTAGCACAGAGAGCCTTGGATGAAGCCGTAAAATTTGCCAAGAACCGGGAAGCATTTGGAACCACCATATCCGGTCTGCAAGCCATACAACTCATGATTGCAGATATGGCGACTCACATTGAAGCCGCCCGACTTCTCACATATCAGGCCGCTCTCCTTTTCGAAAAGGGCAAACCTTTCGCAAAAGAATCCTCCATGGCCAAGCTCTTCGCTTCCGAAGCAGCTAACAAGATCGCCTATCTTGCCCTTCAGATCCATGGCGGGTATGGATACTCTAAAGAATATATAGTCGAACAGTTGTTTCGAGACGCCCGAGCATTTTCGATCTATGAAGGAACATCAGAAATCCAGCGACTCATAATCTCAAGACATCTTCTGAAAGAATAATAATATAATGAGAAAACCTATAGATGAGGTAATACAATGCTAAAATCGATGAGAAAGAATGTGAAATCCTTAGCTCCCGTACTGTGGTTTATTATCGCCGCTTTCATTCTATCCATATTTGCCATCTGGGGTGGTGGAGCAGAGGGTGGAAAAAGAGCGGCTAACACAATAGCGACAGTGGGGAGGGAAAAAATAGCAGCCAGCCTTTACTATCGGGCTCTCCAGCAGACACTTGAAAATTATAGAGAACAATTCTCTGAATTGGACACTCAATTCATCCAGCAGCTCAATATTCCTCAGCAAGTCCTGCAGGATCTCATTCGGCAAACGCTCATACTCCAAGCCTCTAAGGAACTAGGAATCCAGGCAACAGACGACGAAGTGGTCGAAGTAATCAGAAATCTCCCTTCTTTTCAGCAGGACGGAAAATTCATAGGTTTTGAAGAGTACAAAAAAATCCTCGAGTGGAATCGCACAAGCCTTTCCGAATTCGAAGAGAGCCTGAAAATTGGCATCAGGAGAGACAAGGTTGTGCAGGTCATCACATCCGGTGTGACCATCTCTCCCAATGACCTATGGGAATCCTACAAAAACAACAATGAAACGGCCAAGTTGGAATACATCATCAGCGAAACGGGAAAAATCGAAATAGAAGAAGAGTTTTCACCCGAAGAGCTTCAAACCTTTTATGAAGGCCAAAAAGAGGATTACAAGATCCCGGAGAGAAGAGAAGCTGAGTACGTATTTTTTATCACTGATGATGTGAAAGCGGAGATGATATTGCCAGAATCAGAAATAGCCAAATATTATGAGGATAATCTGAGACAGTTTCGGGATCCCGAAAAAGTTAAAGTCAGCCGAATCTTTCTCCCCTTAGAAGGCAAAGAAATGGAGGCTGTAAAAACCGAAGCCCAGGGAATTTTGGACCGTATCAACAACGGTGAAGATTTTGTCTCTTTAGCACAGATTTTCTCGAAAGATGATAAGGCCATAGATGGAGGAGATTGGGGACTTTTTGACTGGAGAAGTCTCGCTGTGACTGAACAAGACGAGATTTCAAGGATGGCGGCCGGCATTGTGTCCACTCCACTAGAGCTCGCAGATGGAGTGTCTATCCTCAAAGTCACACAAAAAGAGCCCGTAAAGCAGCAGCCCCTGGAAGACGTCACTGAAAGAATCACAACCATCCTCAGAGACCAAAAAGCAAGAGAAGAGGTGGATGGAATAGCTGCGGGACTTGAAAGGGCCGCCAGAAAAGAAAAAAGCTTGAATCTCGCTGCCCAAAAGCTTGGACTTCAAATTCAAAGCTCGGGACTCCTCAAAGAGGGAGATTCCATCGAGGACATCGATCCTTCGGGATCGATCAGTTTTTCCCTTTTCCAGCTGGAAGAAAACGCTATTTCTACTCCCATTTTTACTTACAAAGGTGTCGGTATTGCCCAGCTCAAAAAAGTAGAGGCTCCGCGCCCTGCCGAATTTGAGGAAGTTGAAGAAGAGGTAAAAGAGGACCTGATCGAAGACAGAAAAAAAGCTAAAGCCCTTGAGACCATAAAAAAAGTACGGGCGGAATTCGGCAGAAAAGATTTTGTTGAACTCTCAGAGGACTTTAATCTTGAGTACAAAACTCTCGAGGAGCACAAACGAAATCAATATATCGGGGTGGTCGGCAATAATTCAGACATTGATAACCTTGCATTTTCTCTTCCCCTCGAACAGGTCAGCGATCCTATTGCCTTCGATAATGGATACACTATAGTGCGTGTGCTCGACCGGAAAACTGTAACCAGAGAGGATCTTGAAGCCAACAAAAATGCTGAAAGAGAGACCATCCTGGAGGCAGAAAAAGACAGATTCTTCCAATCCTATCTAACAAAAATGTTGGAAAAAAGCGGCGTCAATATCAAGGATAACCTCTTCTTCCAGATCAGTAATGAGGTCATCTCCAAGTATGCCAAAAACCAATAATTAGGTCTTGATCATTTCATGAAAGAGTGATTTAACTTTTTCTTCCATCGCACTTCTGAACTTTTGGATTGTGTCCATAAAACTTTTTTCCAAATAATCGGCGATGTACATGGGTTCGCCAACATTGACCTTGACTTTGGAAGGAGTAACAAAAGGCTTATGCGTCCCATAAAAAGCCATAGGAGTCACAGGGACAGAAATTCCCTTTTCCATATACAAGTTATAGGACATGATGGAAGCGCCCTTTCTGAATTCAGGGACGTAGGGGTGTGGATCTCTTTTCATAATCCGGCCCCTTCCCTGAAGAGCGATGACAGCTCTTCCCTTCTCCAAATATTCTTGGCATTTTATTACAGCCTGTTTCTTTCCCAAGTAGAGATCCACGGGGATTGTTCCCACTTTTGAAATATTTTCTGTGACAAAATTTACAAAAATTGTCTTAAAGGGTTTGAAAAGAAGGTCCACAGCAAGCCCAAAATCTCTCAGATATCTTTTTAGATGTTTCCGGATTAAAAAATTAAATTCCTTTTTATCGAAGAGCATCTGATTGGCGACAAAAAATATGGGCCGGGGAACGATCTCAAGTAAAGCGGCGACATCTTTAATATTTCCGATATGATTGCCAACGATGATATTTGGCCCCATGTTGATAATGTTCTCTTTTCCCAAGACAACGAGTTTTTTCCCCAACAATGAAAAATAAGCAATTTTTGCTAATGTCGGACGAAGCCGCAAAAACTCTTCTTCAAAAGTCGGCATTTTTTTAGATGAGGTTTATTGTAGCCAATTTCTTCTTATTTATCAATAAATTGCCTTTAATTGATAAACGGAATTAAGTATGATGTCCCTTTAATTCATCTAAATTCAACCAATAAAAAGGAATACAGATGACTAATCAAGAAAACAAGAACACACCATCGACAATAACTCCCAGTCTTATAGTAGCACTGATCCCCATTATCACAATGGGCCTCCTCCTTGGAATCGGCTACGGAATTTACGGAATGAAACCCCAGGTCCTTCTCGTGACCGCAGCCTTTTTAACTGGGATTCTTGGAATGATTTTGCGTTTTAAGTGGCAGGACATGGAAAGAGGAATTGTCGACAGTATCCACAAGGCAATGCCGGCCATCTTGATTATGCTCTGTGTCGGCATCCTGATAGGTGCCTGGATATCTGCCGGAACCATTCCTATGATCATTTTCTACGGGCTTAAGCTCATTTCCCCAAAGTTTTTTTTGGTCACGGCATGTTTTGTGTGCTCTCTGACATCCATTGCAACAGGGACATCATGGGGGAC
>CAZEWV010000321.1:0-3706 GCA_964516025.1 uncultured Eubacteriales bacterium | reverse complement strand
GACCATCGGTCGCCCATCCGGAAAGTCTGCTCTCCCCATTCGGTGGGGATGGAGTAATCCGGAGGGTATGCGCCTCCGAGTCGTGTGACGGTTGTACCGCTCCGATTGGCCGAAAGGATAACAATAACTCTCCCCTTTTCAACGATGGCATTTTCAACGAAAATCCATCCCATCAACCGGCCGGCCGGCTCTTCAGGATGAGAACCTCCCAGGATAAGGATGGTTCCTCCCGGCTCTGAGCCTTCTAAAACATAGACGTTGGCATCATTTATTGATCCTTCCAACTTGGAGAAATAGCTGCTCAATTTTTTTACTTGAGTGATACCGGGACCGAGAACGACCGGTTCCTTGAGGTGGCGGCTTTTGTAGAAGCTGATCCCGGCAAACACCATAAGAGCCGTACCCAACAAGGACAAAATCAACTTCCTAATCAAAGATATATTCATAGTGTCCTCTATTTCAAACGCAAAAGCCTCAAAAGGAAAGGAATGAGGATAAGGATATAGAGAATTTCATCCTGCCATTTTTTGCTCTTTACCAGATTCCAGATGATGAGTACGGCTATGAATGCCGTGAGTACATAATAGAGTAAGGTGACAATCATGCTTTTTGTCTTATTTTATAATAATGTTAAAAAACCCAATGATTTGCTGAAAATGACCATCAGGGTTCCAACAGCCATAATGATCAAAGCCGGAACGAGGCTGTATTTCAACATCTGTGAATAAGGCTCTTCCATTCCCACCGTATCCTTGGTCAATCGGCCGATGATGGCTGTAGGCGGGAGGGCATCTCCCAGCGGCCATATGACACTCATTCCTGCCAGAGCGATAATCGGGTTAAGGCCTATCGTATTAAACAGGAGCACAAGAGGCACTCCGAGCACAGGCGCGGCTCCCCACATGAGCACGGCTTCGGAAACCGGAAGGACCAAAAAGAGAGAGGAAAAAACAGCCACAATCGGGAGAGTGACAATGGATATCGCGATAAGTCCCCTGACCCCGGTGAGTGTCATGATCTGGACCAGTATCCCCACACAGGTCAAAGTCCCGATTAAAGGCAGGAGCTGCTTAACGGTATCTCTGGATATTGTCAATATTTGCAGTTTCACAGGAGAAGTCAGCACTGTGATAAGGGCTGCAAAGACAAAAATCAGCGGTAGTCCCAGGATAGGAAAAGAGTGGGGCAGAACCCTGCCCAAAATAAGTAGAGCCAGAAAAATAAGAAAAGGGAGGAGTACGCGTGTCCAGTTCATTCCTTCTGGAGCTTTCGGAAGTTCCTTTAGGGCTTTATCAAGGTCAACGGATCGGCCTTTCCATCCAAGGATGAATATGGTTAATAGTGCCAGAACGACACAGGGGATTAAAAGTGGCAGGAAAAAACCAACATATGGCATATTGATTCCGGCCGCTGTCAGCATTGCCCAGAGGCTGACTGGTGGAGCCGCAGCGCTCAGTCCTGCAATGAGGAAGATAATGGCCGCGATTTTTGGTTTTGACAATCCCATATAACCCAAAACCACAGAGATCATCCCTCCCATTATCAAAACGGTTACACTTCCCGCTCCGGTCAAGGCGCCGGGGATCAGAAGAAGGATTGTTATCAGGATAAACAGAATTGATCTCCTGCGGTGAAACTTCTTGAGGGTACCCCGAATGACAAATGCGACCCCACCCGATTCTTTGAGCAGGTTCATAAAAAGTGTTGCCGTGACGAAAATGAGGATGATGTCAAAGTAAGTGAAAGCGCCTTCTGCAATATGCCGTGCCGGAATACCTGCCCCTCCTGCCAGTGCCCCGGCGATAGCGGCAAGGAACATGGACAGTTCCGTCGAAATTTTCAGTGCTTTGGCGACAATGTAAACAACCACCATCACAGCCAGGATGATTTGGGTGGATGTGAACATGCTCATGACAGTAAACCAGTTAGCCTGAATTATTCATAAAAACTGATACAAAATCAAATGGGAAGAATTCTTCCCATTACTTTGTTGTCAGACCAATCATAGCTATCACTTCTTCTTCAACGCCCTGCGAATTTTTCTTGAGGAATTTTATTGCGAAGGAATGTATCTGTTGAAGTGCCGGGGTGGGCTCGCCTCTGTCTTTTTTCTTGGCAATACTTTTGACGAGTTGATAAGCCAGCCCAAGAGCATCGAGAATGGACACTGTACTCGTCATCAGGTCATCGCTTTCCTTGGGTACGTAGAAGGGATCATTGTATTGCGGAACCGGCGGAAGATCTTGTTGAACGGGGCGTATAACTTCCTGTTGTTTTACCCTGGTGGAAAGCAGTTGATTTTCGATGTACAGAGAGAGCTTGTGTTCAGGAACATCTTTTTCTGTCTCCACTTTTTTTGGGGTTTCCAAAATGGCTAGCTGAATGTCGATAATGATTTCCTTCCGGGTGATTCCCTGCTCTGTTTTAAGTTCCAGGAAAAATGTGTGATTTGCCGTTTTTTCAAAAAATGATTCTGCAGGGATGGAGAGAGAACTGACTCCCATCGGGAGGAGGCCGGCGCTTAAAATAACGTCCTTTTCTAACAGCTTATAGTAGGTGGGGGCGGCCATATCTACCCCGATTCTGATTTGTTGCGGAGGAGTCAAAGATATTTTGTTTGGATTTTTTATTAGGAAAATCTCCTTGATCAAATCGTTTCCCTGTTGAGCATTCAAAATCGCACTAAAAAGGAGAACTATCCAAAAAAGCAGAAGTGATTTGTTAATCATCGTACTCAAACTCGATTGTGATTACGATAAATTTTGAAGGATACATGATAGGGAGGCCCGGTAGGGGGATACTCATCTCAACAGCATTCTTTGCGTATGAATCGAGTGTTTGGTTTCCGGATGACTTCGTGACTTCAATGAAAGTTATGTCCCCACTTTTTGCGATAGTCACAGAGATTCCGACGATTCCCTTAATTCCTTGGGAACGCGCAGGGTCGATGATCCAGTTTCTTTCAATCTTTTCAAGAACCTTGTCTGCCCAAGGCTTGAGATCCTTGATCTGTAATTGCACAGAAGTTTGGCCGAGTGGTTGTAGGGATGCTCCCACAGGATATAAGGATCCAAATTGCCCCGACATCTTTTTATTTGCAACAATCCCATAGGGATAAAGAAGTCCGACAAGCTTTTTGCTCCGAACTCCTTCTTGCGGATTTTTCACTAGATCTTTAAGAGACTCTGGATCATAAACCAGGGAAAATTCTTCCTTGTTATCCCGCACCAGTGTAAAACGGCTTAGAATTTCTGGATCTATCTGAATTTCGGGCTCACCGGCTTTACTGGAAAGGCTGGCAAAGTATTCTTCGACTTCATCTCTGGAAACAGCCGGAAGATCTTGAGGTGAATCTCCGGTTTCCTCCATTCTCGGATTGGTCTCAGACTCAGCCGTAACGACATCACGTCCTGATATCTGATTCAGATATTCCAATTCCGGCAGCAATAAGCTCTCGCCTTCCACGAGAAATACCGCCCGGATGTCCGCCTCTTGAAAGAGCTCACCGAGAGGATGGAAGAAGGACACACTCAGAATAATAAAAAAAATATGGAGGAGGACAGAAATGAGTAGACTAAGCCGTCTTCTCTTCTTGGTCTGAGAATCTTTTGTCCCGTGTCCGTTCTGAAAAAAAAGAATACTCTTACTCCATTTCTATAATCTATCTTTTTTGAAAAAGTTTCAAATTCTTTTGGAATGCTTCCCC
>CAZEWV010000320.1:0-3712 GCA_964516025.1 uncultured Eubacteriales bacterium | reverse complement strand
GGAAGATTCCATCCTAAACGCACCTGGAAACCGGCATTGGCATAGGTGTAGACATTTCCAAACCCACCTCCCGTATGGGTAATAAGATCGAAGCCCAGTCCTCTTTTCCTGCCGAGAAATGCCAGTTTTTCCCTGCTCTCATACATAACCAGGACAGCCGGCTCATTCTTCAATTGATGCTGCCAACCTTGAGGATCGGGTGCATCGACATTATTATGAATGAATTTTTGTGCCTGCTCGGCAAAAGCCAGGGGTCCCACTACTCCCAAACTTAGACTGAAGGATGTCATCCGTTTTTCATTAAGGCTGTGAATTCCCACCTCAAAATTAAGATAGCCGGCATAGGGACGGTCATCCTCATCAAGATCTACCCGACGCAGATCGTCCGGAGTGAACACATCCTGTCTTAAAGAATAGGAAAACACGTGTTCGTAGCCAGATTTATGAACAAAAGGCATCCATCCAAATAAAACGTTATCACGGGGATTATCAAAGCTCTGTGAAATCCAGGTCAGTTTGAGACCGTTGGTAAATCCTCGGTCGGTATGGAGCAAAGTGTCATTTTCCCAGATGATCCAGAACGTTCTCAAACCCCTTTCCTCGGACTGTGCGCCCCCTGCCGTGCAAAGTAATCCGAACAGGGCAACAATAAACAATATTTTTCTTTTCATGGCAGCAGATGTAGAAACTTACAACAAAGACAAAAAAAATTCCACTGGCAATTCATTTTTAAAAGAAGTAACAGCCAAGTTAACTCTGAAACAGGGAAAGGATATTTCCGTCTGGATCTTTAAACCAGGCGGATATTTTAATTACATTTAATTTTTAGACATCTAAATCATAGGAGATTTTGATCCATTTTTTGACTTCGTCATCAACTTCATCCAAAGACGTGATGGCAAACCGGTGGGTTATCCGGTCTTTGCCGGTAGATTTCTCATTATTGCCTGCATCATGGCGACGGCAGGATGAACGCTGTAAAGATGCTGATTTTTGTTTGAATCAATCATTAGAACAGCCGGAAAATGTTAAACCCGATACGGAATTCTGTGTCTTTGAGTCGAAAATCCCCACCCGGAAGATACTGGGATGAGGTGATCCCATACCCCAGTCCAAGGAGCATCGCTGCCGGGCCGTCCAGCCCAAAGAATTCATCGTAGCCGTCTTTTACGGCCGGAAAAAACCTGTGTGAAATCCGGAACAGAATTTGACCTTTTCCCAGGGAATGTGTCGTGGGAAGATTGACCAGGCGTGTGCCCCAAAAAACGGGCTTGCTGAATTTTTGGTCCAGATCGGTTTGAGAAGAGCCTGAGGTTTTACGGTTTTCCGAATCCTTAAAGCTTTTGACCCAGTCTTCAATAATTTTTTGATCTTCCTCTGAAAGCGGCGGTGATCCTGACGGCATCTGTTTGCCTACAATACCTGCTTCCCCTCTGATCTTTTTGAGCAAATAGCTCTGCTCCGGATTGTCGACATCTATCAGTTTGAGGTCCTTAAGTTCATAGCTGGGTTTTCCTACAAGAGAATCCTCAAATTTTCCCTCTTCCAGGTTCATATTCACCGCCGGAAAAGGCCCGGCATGGCAGCCGACCACGCTGCAGTTTTTTTTAAATATTTGGGCGGCTTTTTTTTGAAGCTCCTCGCTGGCTGGGGCGGCTTGAAAACTAAAAGAAAAGGAGACGATAAAACAAAGACTCACCATAAAAGATATTGCCGCGACATATTTTTTCATTACATTCCCTCTATACAGAACTCTTTTTGTATTTTATCACAAAAATAAGTCAGTCCCATGTGTACGTGATTAATTTTGATTCGCACCCTTGTTGATCCAGTTTTTAATGTTTTGGATCTGGACTGCTGTCAGGGGAGTTCTGTTTAGAGGCATGCGGCTCCCTACGGTCTGGCGTCCCTCTATCTTCATGACAATATAGCTGTTCTGGGCATCGTTGGGTAAAACCCTTTTAAAATTGGGTTCGCTTGTCGAATCCACATTGACAAGATTGTTATACGCCTGCCCCTGAGAGAGATTTAATCCCGCCGAGGCTGTCGCATTGTGACATCCGCTTCCCACACAATTGCCGTTAAAGATCGCCTGAATGTCTGTGGCAAATGAGGGATCTTCCTTGGCTGTTTCACCCGGAACCGGATCCGGCTCATTCGGGGATTTACAGGTGTAAAGAAACGCGCTTAAAAAAACCAATATAAGAAAACTGAAAATTGTGATATTTTTTTTCCACATCTAAACCTCCAAAAATATGGAATTGTTAATATTTTTAATCCCTACTAATACCATAGATTTTATCCTCATTACAAAAAAAAGTCAATCATGGCAATCATGGGAATAATGGAGTTAATAAAAATGCGTTTAAAGATAGATCAGGAGGAAAACAATCGGAATAACAATCCCCAAAAAAGTCAGCCATTTTCCTCTTCCGGAAAATCCCTTGTTTCCCTTGAGAACAAACAGGCCCGTGACAGCCAGGAGGCCAAGAATGAGGGCGTAGAAATCGGAAACATAAGTCCAGATCTTTCTGGGACCATTGATGTGAAGATAGTTAAGTTCCTTGAGGATTCGCCTCTCTTTAATATGCTCCAATTCTGCTTGGCCGCTGTTGAGATCAACTGTGATGTTTCCATCTTCAAGAAATATTTGAAGTCTGCCCGGTTCCGGCTGAAAACTGCTCTTAACCGTTGACGTAACTCCCAGTTCATCGGTGATGCGCCGGATACGCCCTTCGGAAAGGGGGGAAGTCTCCAAAACAGGATTTATGCTTAGGATTTGTTTTTTCAGGATGTAGTTCGGGTTCCAGTTATGCTTGTGATTCAAGGAAATCCCGGAAATAACATAGATGATCGTTATGCCAAAAAAGAGATATCCAAGATCCCTATGCAGAATGTTGTTCCATTTTCTCCATTTCATATAGATGTCTCCGCACTAAGATATTGAAAAATAAGGGTAGAAAAGGAATGGGCTATTCGCTCTGAATAACGACTCCCCGGGGTTTGATCTGATAGATAGTGATTCCTTCGGTGACTGAGTCGGGATCAAAGTGCTCCCCTTTCTCTTCACACTCAGCCTTTTTCATCGTGGCCGCCTGCTCTTGGCTCAGGTCCAGCGCAACAAGCTCACCTTCTATTACGGCATGCTGTCCTTTAGCAGTAAGAGGAAAAACCATATCTCCATCATTCACCTTGACTCTGATCTTTGTAAAAGGTTCATCACCAGCGATCTCCATCCAGCATCCCATATGGGCGCAAACGCCGACGATCGTGCCTTCTACTCTGATCAATGTATTCAAATAATCTCCAGGATTTTCAAGAATTTCTTTTATTTTGAGTGATTCCTTGAGCTCAATGGGGTCTCCGAATTTGATCTCTTCTGCCGCCATGCTGAACACAACACTGAAGGCCAAAAGAATAAAGGCTGTAATATAAATTTTTCTCATATTTTTTCTCCTTTTATCTGTTATTAACCTTATAGCATAAACATGCTGCACAATCAATCTGAACGATTTCATCTTGATTCAGTAGCCCAGACAGTCGCGATTTTTTCTGATTTTGCTCAAATTATTGGCGACAACGGCGGAGAGGGCAACGTTCATAGGCGTTCCGGATGGACCTCCTCCTGTTTGAACTAGAACATATAGCGCATTCCGAAAAGCCATGTGGCATTTCGCTCGATTTGGACTCCATTCCTGTTTTGAACCACTGG
>CAZEWV010000319.1:0-3714 GCA_964516025.1 uncultured Eubacteriales bacterium | reverse complement strand
TCATTGAAATCCAGGCGACCGCTGAAAAAAAACCTTTTTCAAAAAAAGAATTCGATAAGCTCCTCACTCTGGCAGACAAAGGAATAAAGGAACTAATCCAAATCCAGAAGGCGGCGTTGAAGACAAAAAGCCTTCTCTTTATGGCCTACGGTTCAAAGCCAAAAGGAGACTTGATATGAAACGTGTTTTGGTCACTGGCGGTGCAGGCTTTTTAGGAAGCCATCTCTGCGAATCTCTCCTAGAACGAGGATTGGAAACGCTCTGTGTGGACAATTTCTTTTCAGGGAGTAAAGATAACATCCGTCATTTGCTCTCCAATCCTCATTTTGAACTCATAAGACAGGACATCATACATCCTCTTTTTGTTGAAGTGGATCTAATCTATCATCTGGCTTGCCCGGCTTCCCCCATACACTACCAATACAATGCCATTAAGACCGTAAAGACCAATGTTTTAGGAACGATTAACATGCTCGGCCTTGCAAAAAGGACTAAGGCCCGATTTCTCCTCGCCTCGACGTCCGAAGTCTACGGTAATCCGGAAGTCCATCCCCAGCCTGAGTCATATTGGGGACATGTCAATCCCATCGGCCTGCGCAGCTGCTATGACGAAGGGAAGCGTGTGGCAGAGACACTGGCTATGGATTATCACCGCCAAAACAAAGTGGACATCAAAATCGTCCGTATTTTTAACACGTATGGTCCCCGTATGGCCCTCAACGACGGCCGCGTCGTCAGCAATTTAGTGATTCAGGCCCTGAGGAAAGAACCTTTGACCATCTACGGAGATGGTTTGCAGACAAGATCTTTCTGTTATGTCTCCGATCTTATCGAAGGTTTTTTTTCAATCATGCACTCTGAGGACATCCTTGGACCCTTAAACTTGGGAAATCCCGAAGAGCACACCATCCTTGAACTTGCAGAAATCATCCTCAAACTCACTCAATCTTCCTCGACGATTGAACATAAACCATTGCCATCGGATGATCCCATCAGGAGATGTCCGGACATCTCTTCCATTAAAGAAAAAATCGGTTGGAGACCTAAAATCGAACTGGAAAAAGGATTACAAAAAACCATCGATTATTTCCAGGAGAAACTCAAAGTTGAGAAAGGATTTTAAGCGATGAAGCTCTCTATCATCATTCCCGTTTACAACGAAAAAAACACTGTCGACAAGATCATCCGGCAGGTTCTGAATGTCGAGCTCGAGATGGAGAAAGAAATTATCCTCATCGACGATGGCTCCACAGACGGAACACGAGAGATCCTGGAAAATCTCGAATATCCAAACGTGAAAGTCAAACTCCATGAGAAAAACCAGGGAAAAGGAGCGGCACTGCGGACTGGTTTTTCCATTGCCACAGGAGATTTTGTTATCATTCAGGATGCAGATTTGGAGTATGATCCCCGGGAATACCCCGTACTCCTCACTCCACTGCTGGATGGAAGAGCCGATGCTGTCTTTGGATCTCGTTTCCTCGGCGGCCCGCATCGCGTACTCTTTTTCTGGCATTACATCGGAAATAAAATGCTTACGACTTTTTCCAACATCCTGTCCAACCTCAATCTCACTGATATGGAAACCTGCTATAAAGTCTTCCGGAAGGAAATCCTGGATAAACTCACTCTCAAATCAAAAAGATTTGGAATCGAGCCGGAAATCACCCTTAAACTTGCCAAACAGAAGTGCCGGATCTACGAAGTCCCAATTTCCTACTCGGGGAGAGATTACTCCGAAGGGAAAAAAATTGGGTGGAAAGACGGCGTGGCGGCGATCTACCATCTTATCCGCTTCAAATTTTTCGACCGCTCCTAAATCCAACCTTTATCCTAACATTCTCAATTTAGTGATATCAAGAAAATGAGTTCTGGGAAGATGATGGAGAAATCCGTTCACGGGGACGAGCGGGCATGGTTCATCTCCAATCCGATTTATCTTGAATTAGATGACGAAGCGTGATTTCTAATCACTTTTTTGAACTTTTTCTTAATATCACTGAATTTACAGTGCGTTCAAATCGCTAGAAATGCTTGAAAATTATTGCACTTAAGTATAATATACCTGTTCCCAAAACTTATTTGGAGAGAAGTGAGTTCTCATAATATAAATACCAATAGGATCGTCTTCTCTCAATAGGGTTCATCCCAAGGAGGTAATGATGAGCATGTTATCTCTCTTTATAATGATGGGCACCATTCTCGTCGTATTGGGGCTCCTCGTTCTTCTTTTCGCGAAGCAGTACAGAAAAGTCGGTCCGAATGAAATCCTCATCATTTCTGGCGGAAAAAAAAGAACACGTATCGCGGCAGATGGTACAAAATCAAAAATCGGCTACCGGTACCGAGGCGGCGGAGGAACATTTGTTTTCCCTTTTATCGAAACCGTAGATACTCTCCCCATGGAAGTGCTGACATTGAACATAAAAATCCCAGAAGTTTTGACAGCGGTTGGAGTTCCTTTGATGGCAGATGCCGTGGCCCAGATCAAGATTGATTCCTCAGAACAGGCAATCCATATAGCTGCAGAGCAGTTCCTGGGAGTAGGGAAGGAAGGAATTCGAGAGGTGGCTAAATCCATTCTCGAAGGCAAAATGCAAGAGGTGATTGGCAGCATGACCATTGAAGAGATATACAAGGGAAGACATGAATTCTCAAGGCAGGTCAATCAAGCCGCACAAACCGATTTTTCCAGGATGGGCCTGGTCATGATGTCCTATGCACTTAAAGACATCCGGGACACACAAGGATACCTTGATGCTTTGGGAAAACCCAAAATAGCCATAGCCAAAAGAGATGCAACGATCGCTGAAGCTGAGACGGAAAAAGAGGCAATCATCAAGTCATCCGCCGCACGAAAAGAGGCGGAGATCGCGCGGCTTGCTGCCGAAGCGCTCATCGCAAAAGCACAGTGGGAAAACGAGGCGAAAAAATCTGAATCACAAATTCTTGTCAATGAGAAAAAGGCAAAGGCCGATTACGCCTATGAACTGGAGCGTTCTCGACTAAATCAAGAAATTAAGAAGGAAGAATCCAAGGTCAAACTCATAGAAACACAGGAAGCGATCAAAATTGAAGAACTCGAAATCACCAGAAAGGAAAAAGAGCTGAATGCGACGGTCCTCAAACCCGCTGACGCCCGCAAATATCAAATCAGAGCCGAAGCCGAAGCCGAAGAATTCCGTCTTCAGGCCGAAGCCAAAGGAAGGGCGGAAGCCACAAAATTCGAGGGCCAGGCGGAAGCGGAAAAAATCAAACAGAAAGGCCTTGCCGAGGCTGAAGCCATGTTGAAAAAAGCCCAGGCTTGGGAAAAATACAATCAGGCAGCCATTCTCGAAAACTACCTTCAAATCCTTCCTGAATTAGCTAGATCCGTCGCCGAACCTCTCTCGAAAGTGGATAAGATTATTATTATCGGAGGTGACAAAAGTCTGGGAACAACTAAAATTACAGCTCAGGTGGGAGAGGTGTTGGCCCAGCTGCCTGATGTGGTGAAATCCGTTACAGGAGTCGATCTGAACAAGTACCTGAAAGACAAGCTCAATCCTGAAAAAAAGAAAAACAAAGATCAAGACCAAGAATAAGGCATATTTCTTTTCTGAACAGATAAACCATGGTATCAGATAAAGCAAACAAAATCGGCGTGTCTCCTACTTTTAAAGTCAATGCCAAGGCTTTAGCCATGAAGGCCCAGGGCATTGATGTCATCGACCT
>CAZEWV010000318.1:0-3717 GCA_964516025.1 uncultured Eubacteriales bacterium | reverse complement strand
CCTTAATGTCGTGCTTTCTATTGTTATTCCAGAGGATTTTTATAAAGAGGCCCACAGAACAATTCTTGAAAAAATCATAAACCTTGTGGATAAGTCCCTCCCTGCAGACTTGCTTTCGGTTACGGAAGAACTTCAGAAAAACGGACACCTGGATGAAGTTGGCGGTGCGACCTATGTTTCTTCTTTGATGGATGGGGTTCCCAGGAGTCTCAATATCGAGTACCACACACACACGATCAAAGAAAAAGCACTCCTGCGGAGACTCATCTTGTCTTCAGCCAAGACAATTTCCCGGAGTTACGAACAGAAAGAAGATGCCGATCAGATTTTGGATGAGGCACAGGCCGGGATTCTCCAGGTAGCCGAGCAAAGGATCCAACAGGGCTTTGTTCACATAGGCAGTGTGACGGCTCCCACGCTGGAGGTTGTAGATACCTACCGGAAGAAAAAAGATGCGGTGACCGGAGTCCCGGCAGGATTTCGGGACTTGGATGCTTTGACCTCGGGATTTCACGGTTCAGAGTTTGTGGTTATCGCCGCGCGTCCGTCGATGGGCAAAACCGCAATGTGTCTCAACATCTCACAGCATGTTGGAATCAAGACAGGTGGATCGGTCGGCTTTTTTTCTTTGGAAATGGCAAAGGAGCAGCTCGTCCTGCGCATGTTGTGTGCTGAAGCCCAACTTGACCTTAAAAAAGCCAGATCCGGGTTTGTTAGTGATAGAGAATTTGAGCGGCTTAAGCTGGCGGCTGAAGTCCTTTCTCAAGCCAAGGTGTTTGTGGATGAAACCCCTGCTCTCAGTGTGATGGAGATGAAAGCCAAGTCAAGACGGTTAAAGATGGAACACAGTTTAGACATCATCTTCATCGATTACATCCAACTCATGCGTGTGGGTGGGCGGTATGAAAACAGAAACCAGGAAATGTCCTTTGTTTCCCGTTCGCTCAAAGAGCTGGCAAAAGAACTGCAGATTCCTGTTGTGGGA
The DNA here is from genome assembly GCA_964516025.1 of uncultured Eubacteriales bacterium. GTDB lineage: Bacteria > Acidobacteriota > Aminicenantia > Aminicenantales > Aminicenantaceae > JAUWVG01. The sequence continues at coordinate 2,732 of CAZEWV010000318.1, read as the reverse complement.
ATCTCTCAGCTCAGCCGTGCTCCTGAAAAAAGAGGCCGTGAACCCATTCCTCAGCTCTCAGACCTGAGAGAATCTGGGGCCATCGAACAGGATGCGGATGTCGTCATTTTCATTTATAGGCCGGAGTTTTACCGTCCGGATGAAGAAAATGTACGGGGGATTGCAGAGATCAATGTAGCCAAACAGCGGAACGGCCCCACCGGGAAGATCAAGCTTGCCTTTATCCGGGAATACGCCAGATTTGCAGACATGGAATTTCATTCCTACGAACCGTAAAATGACAGATCCCAATCAGTCTTTCTTCCTGTTTCGGCTTTTAACAAAAGCGGGAGAAATCGGGGATCTCTTTAACCAAACGTTTAAAAACATCTTCACAAAATCGTGGGAAAAGAAAAATTTCCTCCAACAGCTGGAAGAGATTGGAGTCAAATCACTCCCTATCGTCACCATTACAGCTGCTTTTGGCGGATTGGTCTTTGGTCTTCAGATCTATATTGCTTTCACAAGATATGTGGGACATGGATCCGAAGCCTACTCCGGACCGATCATTTCTTTAGGCCTGGCGAAGGAATTGATCCCAGTTTTTGTTGGGCTCATGCTTTCAGGACGGGTTGGTTCATCCATGGCGGCTGAAATCGGCACGATGAAAATTACCGAACAGATCGATGCCCTGTTCAGCCTGGGAGCAGATCCGAATCGTTTTCTTGTCGTCCCCAGGACCTTAGCGTGTATAATAATTCTTCCCATGTTGACACTTTACGGTGACTTTATCGGTATCCTTTCCGGATTCTTCTACAACATCGTGCTCATGGGAGTGAACCGGCACGTCTACATCACCAACACACTCACCTATTTCGAGATGTGGGATGTAGTCTCCGGACTTATCAAGGCTGTCTTTTTTGGTGTGATCATCGCCATCGTCGGCTGCTGGCAGGGGTTGAGCACGGAAGCCGGTGCGGAAGGCGTAGGGAAGGCCACAACACGAGCGGCTGTGATCTCGAGTGTTCTCATCCTTATTTTCAACTTTTTTCTCAGCGAATTTCTTCCAGGGAGCTTCCCTGGATGATCCGTTTTGTGGATGTGCACAAATCCTTCGGAGAGAATCATGTGCTTAGGGGTCTGAATTTAGAAGTAAAAAAAGGGGAGACACTCGTTATCATTGGCCAAAGCGGTTCAGGCAAAAGTGTTCTCCTTAAGCATATGATCGGGCTTCTTCAGCCTGACAGAGGCCAGATATACATCGATGGAATCAATGTGTCCGGACTTCGGGAGAAAGAGCTGTATGCGGTACGAAAGAAATTTGCCATGCTCTTCCAGGGATCCGCACTTTTTGATTCCATGACGGTGGCTCAGAATGTGAGCTTTGGATTGGAACGGTACACGACATATCCTCCGGAAAAGATCAAAAAAATCGTGACAGAGTGCCTGGACACTGTGGGATTACGAAATGTGGAGCATCTGATGCCTTATGAGCTCAGTGGGGGCATGAAAAAGCGGGTGGGGCTGGCGAGAGCCATTGCCTACAATCCCGAGATTATTCTCTATGATGAGCCCTCAACGGGAATCGATCAAATCCGAGCCAATGCCATCAATGACCTGATCAACCGTTTGAAAGAAGAATTGAATGTGACGTCTGTGGTGATTACGCATGACATGGACAGCACGTTTAAAGTGGCGGACAGGATTGCCATGCTCTACCAGGGAACAATCATTGAAATCGGGACGATAGAGGAGATTCGGCAATCAAAGAATCTCGTTGTCCGCCAGTTCATCCGTGGGGATGCGGACGGGCCTCTTGAAAATTGGTAGAGAATAGTCTAGGGTGAAAGAAAAGAAAAGACAAAAATGAACGCCGAAAACAAGGAAGAAAAGAGGAACAACGCTGGGATGGAGGACAGGAGTGTCCGTGAATTTAAGCAAAAAGTTAAGATCGGCGCCTTTTTTGTGACAATATTCCTTATTCTGGCCATATTCATTCTGTTCGTGGGAGACATAGGCCTTCTTCTGAAAAAGAAAGGGTATCCCCTCTATGTAAATTTTGACACCGTCATCGGTTTGGCCAAAAGGTCCTATGTCCGGATGGCGGGATTAAAGATCGGGTATGTGAAAGATATCCGGTTGAAAGGAACCCGTCCCGAAGTCGAGCTGATTATTGATCCGGCTGTCGAGGTCCGGAAGGGATCGAAAGCGACCATGGCCACTGCAGGGCTCATTGGAGAAAAATATGTAGAGATCATTCCCGGAGAAGATGAAGGGTTTTTCCAATCTGGGGACAGCCTGCCTTCAGAAAGCTCTTTTGATATTGAACAACTTGGGAAAATGTTCCTTTCTGTAGGAGAAGACGTGAAGGCCCTTGGAGAGTCCATTAAGACAATTCTTGGGGAGGAAGTGTCCGGAGCCAGTGTTCAAAACGCACTGGAGGATTTTTCGGAGTTGACGTCAAATTTGAAGGTATTTTTAGCCGAGAACCGCCAAGGCATCAGACAGGGGATTCAAAACACAACACGAGCCGTCGACAGCTTTGAGGAAAACGTGGAGGATATTTCGAAGAACCTAAAGGATTTTGTTGCGGTTATGAAGGAGATGGTCGAGGAAAACAGAGACAGTGTCAAACTGAACTTGGAGAAGATCAAGGACTTGATAGAGAAAACCGAAGAATCTCTGCGGCTTTTAAATGAATCGCTGGAAAAGATCAATAAAGGGGAAGGAACTCTTGGAAAACTGATCCAGGA
>CAZEWV010000317.1:0-3734 GCA_964516025.1 uncultured Eubacteriales bacterium | reverse complement strand
CCCACTCTTTGTCATGATATTCTATCATCAGGGGATCACTCCCCACCCATTCACATCGCTCTCTCATCTCTTCTCCTTTTTTTGGGGTCAGACATTTAAAACTTTTAAAACTTTTGTACTTCAGTAATTATTTAATTGTGGGAACCAGTTTTGTCAAGTTTAAAAAATTTCGTTTTAATAACACAATAAAGTTTTATAAGTTTTAAATGTCTGACCCCTTGGGTATAATGAAAGGCTATTGAAAGAATTAATTTTTGCCGGGGTATGTCTTGTTTTTTTTCTTTCCTATCTCTTGGGAGAAAAAATATATCTTGCTTCCAAAATTAAAAAAATCCCTCTTCGCATCTGCATTACAGGAACGCGGGGAAAATCTACCGTCACTCGCCTTATTGCCGGAATACTCAGGGAAAATGGCCTGAAGGTCCTGGCCAAAACTACAGGGTCCCGGCCTGTGATGATATCTCCGGACGGGAGTGAAAGGGAAATCATGAGACGGGGCCAACCCTCCATCCTTGAAGGGAAAGATGTTTTAAAGGCCGCCGGTCAAATTGGAGCACAGGCTCTCGTAGTAGAAATAATGGGCATCCGGCCCGAAACGATGCGCGTTGAAGCGACCAAGATGTTCCACCCCCATATTCTAGTGATTACTAATGTCCGGCTTGACCATCAGGAACAGATGGGGACATCCAAAGAAGACGTTGCAGCCGGTTTTGCGTCGGCCATTCCCAAAAAGTGCACGGTGTTTATGCCGGAAAAAGAATTCTTTCAATCGTATGAAGAAAAAGCAAATAGAGTGAACTCCAAGATATTTAGAGTCCCGGAGATTGACAGCAAAAAAAATCTAGAGAAAGGAAATATTGAAACCTTCTATGAAAGAGACATTCAGATTACTCTCCGTGTGGCCGAATTGTTGGATATCGATAGACACGTGGCCCTTTCGGGGATAAAGAAGAGTCAGAGTGATACCGGGAGCTTAAAGGCCTGGATGTCCAAAGCCGGCGATTTACCAAAAGCCTGCTGTTTCATCAGCGCATTTGCCGCCAATGAGCCCGAATCGACCGCAGTGGTTCTCGATTATTTAAAAAAGAAGGATGTCCTTTTAGGTAAAAAGTCTATCGCCCTTCTCAGTTTTAGAAGAGATAGAGGTGAAAGAACTCTTCAATGGATTCGAGCGCTTAAGGAAGGTTTCTTGTCTGAGTTTGACAGGATCTTTCTGTTGGGGGAACCTGCCCCTGCCGCCTTTAAAAAAATTAAGTCTATTTCCAAAGGACAGGATTTTATCATTCGAACCGCTGGTTCTCCGGCAGAAATTATGAGGGAGGCCGTTTTTCAGGATAAAGAATCCGTCGTAGTGGGGATGGGGAACATGGTCGGGTGGGGCCACAAGATGGTCCAATACTGGGATACAATTGGAGAACCCTATGATCTTTGAAACACTCCTGATCGGTATTCTTGTCGCTGTCCTGTATGTCGAAATTATGGATATCTATCCCGGGGGAATCATTGTTCCGGCCTATTTTGCCCTCCATCTGGATTCGCCTCTAAGGATTTTAGCCACGGTGCTTATTGCGGTCCTCACTCTTTTGACCTATAAGATGCTTTCCCGTGTGTTCATTCTCTTTGGAAAGAGACGGTTTGCCATACTCGTCCTGCTGGGAGTGGTTTGGGCCCAATTGTGGAGTCTTGTCTTTCCTGTTTTATTTGTCTCATCCATTGAACTTAGAGTTATCGGCTGGATTATTCCTGCACTTCTGGCCAATAATCTTGAGAAGCAAAAATTCGTTCCCACTATCGCGTCTCTGTTTACAGTCTCAATTGTGACCTACTTTTTAGTCAGGCTTTTAGGCTGGATTATTCATTGAGCAGACATCACCAGTTCATTCTCGTTCTTTTTTCCATAAGCCTTCTCTTTTTTTTCTTTGCTAAAATTCTACCCATTGGAGATAAAAATCTGCAGACTACTACAATGATCAAGGCGTCCGAAATTATGAGAGAGGCCATCGCCACCCTGTCCATGTGCCTGGCAGAAAAAAAACAGGAAATAATTCAAGAATTTGATATCAACGGCACCGGGCTCATTGGATTCGAAAATTCCCCCATCACAACAACTCTTGGTAATTTAGAGGCCAAGCGGACGACAACCAATCCAAATATGGGAGGACTTATGGTTCATCTTCTCCATGAGGCCGGGGTGAGAGAAGGCGATGCTGTGGCCGTGGGGGCTTCAGGTTCTTTTCCCGCAATGATTGTTGCGGTGATGTCTGCAGCCAAGGCTATGAGTGTCAATCCCATAATCATCTGTTCACTCGGAGCGTCACAGTGGGGCGCCAACAACCCGGATTTTCACCTCCTCAAAATGCTCGACTGTTTATCGTCTGCCGGAGTTTTTAATGTCCTGCCTGCAGCGGTCTCGTTAGGAGGGGAGAGAGATGTTGGGGAAGGGATGTCTCATGAAGCGAGAGAAATTCTTATCAAGGATATCGAGGATAGCGGGATTTTATTTGTCCGGGAAGAGGACCTGTCTGTAAATGTTCAGAAAAAGATGCATATCTTTGAAGAACATGCGGCCAATAATGGAATAAGGGCATTCATCAATATCGGAGGAAATTGGTCAAATATCGGCACGAGTTCTGAAATACTGAATCTCAAGCCCGGCCTTGTAAAAATCAATAAAATCCCTCCGGTTGAAAGCAGGGGACTTGTTTTTGAGATGGCCAACCGGCAGATTCCGGTGATTCATCTCTTGTATATCCAAGGACTTATAGAGTCATATGGTCTGCCATGGGACCCGGTACCTCTGCCGGAGGTTGGAAAAGGGCGAGTTTACCAGAAAGTCGTGCAGAGTCATCCTCTTTTTCTTTTACTCGCTGCGATATATCTTTGTGTGATGGCGTTTCTATTGTTCTGGTTTAAGATCACAAAGAGGATAATGTAGCCTGAATTATTCAAAAAACTACCGATACGTGTCTTTCAGAGTGTAGTGTGACAATCTGACTATGTCATCGCGAGCGTAGCGTAGTAATCTCATGTCTCTGCGGAAGCAAAAATCCGAGAGAATAAAAATTTTCAAAAAAAACTTGACACAGGTGTGCCTAGACAGTATATTGTGTATATCCAATAGACACACTGGAGGACAAAAAAAGATGTTTATTGTCGTTTCGCCGCTGAATCCGGAACCGATGTATAAGCAGGTGACCGATCAGATAAAGGATGCGATTGCGGACGGAACACTTCAACCGGAGGATAAATTGCCATCGATAAGAGAAATGTCAAAGGAGCTGAAAATCAGCATTATCACTATTAAAAGAGCCTATTCGGATTTAGAAAATGAAAAATTTATATACACGAGAACGGGAATGGGCTCTTTTGTGGCCAATATAGACAAGGATACCTTGAGATATGGCAAACTCAACGAAATTAAAGAAGAAATCAGAAGGATTTTGGCTGCCGGAAAGAAAGTCAATATCCATGCAAATGATGTGATAAAAATCGTCAACGAACTTGGAGAAAAAAAATGAAAAAACAAAAAGGATTTATTCGGATCAAAACAATGATCTTGGTTTGTCTTGTTATTGTTGTGCTTTTGATCTGCGTTTTTTAAAAGGAGGCCACATGGAAAACATACTGGAAATAAAAAAATTACGAAAGGAATATGATGAATTTGTGCTCGATCCCATCAATTGGAACATCCCCAAGGGCTACATTACAGGACTCATCGGCCCCAACGGTGCCGG
>CAZEWV010000316.1:0-3747 GCA_964516025.1 uncultured Eubacteriales bacterium | reverse complement strand
CCTGAGCTTTTCTTCGTCTTTCCAAATCCTCTTCGAGGAGTTTTTGTGATAATTCGTCTGAATCCCCATACAAAGTTTGAAGCCGCTTCAGTTCGGCCTTGAGCTCTTTGACGACATCGGCATTGTCCGGATTGTCGTAAACATTGTTGAGTTCCTGCGGATCGTTGTCCAGGTCATAAAGTTCCCAGGCATCGATATCGTGGTAATAATGCAGGAGCTTGTATTGTTTAGTCCTGACGCCATAATGTCTTTTCACCATGTGGACGGCGGGGAATTCATAGTAGTGGTAGTATATAGATTCACGCCAACTGTTAACGGCCTTGTTCTGCAAAAAACCTGCGATTGACTGACCCTGCATGTCTTTGGGGATATCTACTCCGGCAAGTTCAAGGAACGTGGGGGCAAAATCGAGATTTTGGACTAGTTCGCTGTTGACGGATCCGGATGGAGTGGATCCTGGGAACAGGGCCAAAAGAGGCATACGCAGGGATTCTTCATACATGAAGCGTTTGTCAAACCAGCCGTGGTCACCCAGATAGAAGCCCTGGTCGGATGTATAGACAACAATTGTGTTTTCAGCCAGTCCGGACTGATCCAGATAGTCCAGTACACGACCGATGTTCTCATCCACAGCGGCGATGCAGCCCAGATAGTCCTGCATGTACCGCTGGTATTTCCACCGCACCAGATCATCGCCCTCCGGTTTATCTCTTTCAAAGGCCTCTCTTTTGGGTCCGTATGCGGCTTCCCAGGCTGTTCGTTGAGCCTCATTCAGTCGTTTCGGAGCGGGTCCCATTTTTAGGTCAGAGGCTATCTGCATATGGTCGCGAAGTGACATCTCCTGCTCGACCGCCGCCGCCGAACGTGTGGAATAGTCATCAAACAGTGTGTCCGGTTCGGGAAATTCGACGTTGTCGTACATCGTCAGATGCCGAGGGGCGGGCTGCCAGTTGCGGTGAGGAGCTTTGTGGTGGAGCATCATCATGAAGGGTTTTTCTTTATCCCGTTTGTTTTCCAAATAGTCGAGAGCGATATCCGTAACAAGGTCGGTGACGTAGCCGGTGTGCTGTTTTCTCTCTCCCATCTCTATCAGATCGGGATTGTAATACTGTCCCTGTCCGGGGAGGATATTCCAGTAATCGAAGCCGGTGGGATCACTCTTGAGGTGCCACTTGCCGAGCATAACGGTCTGGTAACCGGCCTGCCGGAGGAGTTTAGGGAACGTTTGCTGGGCACCGTCAAAAGTTTGGGAATTATCCAGGAGTCCATTGAGGTGGCTGTGTTTTCCGGACAGGATAACGGCTCTGCTTGGTGCGCAGATACTGTTGGTGCAGAAGCAGTTGTCGAACCGCACTCCCTGGTTGGCGATGCGGTCAATATTAGGTGTTGTATTGATCCGGCTGCCGTAGCTGCTGATGGCATGCGCGGCATGGTCGTCCGTCATGATGAATAAAATGTTTGGTTTTGGTGCAGGTTTTTTTGCCTTGCTCAGACATCCGGGCACAGCCAAGGTGGCCATACCAATTCCGACTGAGTGAATAAACTGGCGTCTTTTCATACAAAGTCTCCTTTCTCTTTGGATAATTTATTTCTTTTTCATGAAGGCTTCAATCTCTTTTAGTGATCGGGGAAGTCCTTGAGATAAGTTTTCGTAGCCATCCTCTGTGATGACTACGGTGTCTTCGATGCGGATACCCATCTCCTGGTCTGCATAGGGCATGTTGATGTCGCAGGCAAAGACAAAGCCGGGCTGGAGCACTTCATCCGGTCCGGCGAATGTCCCCATCACATCATGGGTAGCCATGCCGATGGAATGGTTGTATCCTCCATAGCGGATTAGCCCCCTGAATCTCCGTTCTTCGGGATCAAAACCGTTCTCGATGAGGTGCTCCTTTACCTTGTTGCCCACATCTCTGAACGTTATTCCCGGCTTGTAGTTTTCGAGACAGGTGACATAAATACCATAGGCAAGTTCATAGATCTCTTTCTGTTTTGGTGAAAATTTGCCGTTGGCGGGAAATGTGGTGGAAACGTCCGCATTGTAGTAGCCGATATCAGGACCGGCATCCAGAATGATAAAATCGCCATCTTCAAGAGTCCGGTCGTATATGTGATAATGGCCGTAAGCGTGGTTGGGGCCGGACATGATGATCACGTTGTAGGCGAGATCAATAGCGTCTTTTCTCATACAGGTGTATATGAACAAGGCCGCCAATTCTTTTTCTCTGACTCCGGGATGAGTGGCTTTTATAAACACTTCATGAGCTTCTACCCCTAGCTGTGCAGCTTTGCGGAGGAGGTTGACTTCTGCTTTAGATTTGATTTTCCGCATGTCCCAAATTAATGGGGAGCAGTCTTTGACCGTAATGTGCGGAAATTTTTCCTTCAGGTTTTTGACGAACTGCAGTTCCCGGGTGAGACGTCCGTCCCAAATATTCATGGTCATCGTCCTCTGCAGAGAATTAAACTTTTCATTGGTGTTGACCATGTTTATCTCACCGGGCTTAAAGGCCGTGTAAAAGAAAGGGACCTGCATGCTCAATCGTGTGATTATTGAAGTAAAACGCTCGAGGGAATTGGCTTTTTCTATTCCTGTGGTTTTGACAGTATCGAGAACAAGCTCAACAGGGAGGCCTTCACCACGTGCTCCATCTTCACTGAGAGTGAAAAAGATGAGGCTTTCTTTATGTATGCCGTCGATGATGAGGATGGCATTGGGGACCTCAATTCCGGTGAAATAGTAAAAATCGTTAGTCTGGAAAAAATGACTGTCTCCGGTTGGAGTGGTGGCCCCAAGAATAATCGCGATTCCATCAGGAATTAGTTCCATAAATGCCGCACGCCTGGCGGCAAATTCGGTATTGTCGAAGTCCTGCCCGCTTAAAACAAGAAGTGGAGCCAGAACTAATATCATTAATGTCAAAAGTTTTCTTTTCATTTGAACCTCCTAGTCAAGATGTCTAAAAGCGAATATCTTTGTGTCCCTATGCAATATCATAATGGATGGCTGTTATCAACTTTTTTGCACAGCGATGCGAAGTTCCCCTGTCCTCCGGCTGACAAGATGGGTGTATGGGAACTTTAGTTCCTTTTTGCGTTTAGAATTTTGATGAATTCTTTTTGTGAGGGTATCTTGTGCGTGAGAAATTCCCCGTTGTAGAAAATGGTGAATATTGAAAAAGCAGAAGGTGCATTCTGTGCCTGTACCAAGGTTGTGATCTTGGTTTTTTGGCTGGGGATGTTTAAGTCTTGAGCATAGCTGATCATCTTGTCCACCCAGTGATCTGTAAAAGGACAGAGGTCGGAGTATATAAAAGTGAGACCTTTTTTATTAGTGACAGTCCCTTTTTTTGTGGTCCACAGACAATTCCGTTCTTCTCTTCTGAATCCTTTATACATTCATCGATCAGTCTGCTTCCCAGCCCCTGTCCCTTGTAGCGACCGGAAACCCAGAAACAGTGGATAAATGTGTAGCCTGGAGCTTCTATTGGGCTCCATGCATTTTCTGTCGGCACATACTCAATAAAGACTTTTCCTCTGACATTAACCTTTTTAAACTGAAAACCTTCGAACAGTCTTCTTTTTATAAGTTCTTTTTTTAAGCGGGTTCCTTTGGCGATCTTCTTATCTGAAAATCCGCAGCATATGTGTTCATTGTCAATATTCTTTTCAGTCAGACTGATGATTTTGAAATTGTCAGGAGACATGATCTTTTCTTCCAATTGATTATATTATAAAATAGGGGTC
>CAZEWV010000315.1:0-3750 GCA_964516025.1 uncultured Eubacteriales bacterium | reverse complement strand
CCAGATAATGGATTTCACAGATTTATCCGATATTCCACAACCTGGTCTAGGAGAGCTCAATCCATCGCTTTATGGGGAGATGATTTTTTCTACGGCCGCAAACCAAAACCGAAATCCCCCCCCTTTTAAAGACAGAGAATTTTATTTACGAAAAAGAGAAAATTGTGATAAGTTTTAGGAAATCACTGAAATCCAAAGGAGGAAGAATGGAAACCAATCGAAGAGATTTTTTAAAGAGTGTGGGTATTGGTGTAGGCAGCCTTGGTGTTTTCGGACTGAAAGCTAAAACAGCCCAGGCTGAACTGAAAAGAAAGCTCACGGAGGTGAAGCAGCTTTCTCCTATTGAAATCGCTAAAGACGAAAATTTTTGGTTCTATGTCCAACAGGCATTTAATATCGATCGAAGTATTATTAATCTCAATAATGGGGGTGTCCACCCATGTCCGACCATTGTCATGGATGCAGTCAAACGCTATATGGATTTTTCAAATGGGGCTCCGGTCTATAATTCATGGCGAGTTCTTCGTCCGAGAAAGGAGCTTATACGTAAGAAATTAGCCGATACGTTCGGATGTTCTCCTGAAGAGATCGCCATCACTAGGAATGTTACGGAATCTTTGCAAATCGCTCTTTTAGGAGTTCAGCTCAAAGCAGGAGACGAGGTGATTACAACAACTCATGACTATCCCTCCATGAAGAATGCATTGCATCAAAGGCAGCTTCGGGAAGGTATCGTTGTCAAGACATTTCCCTTCCATTATCCTCCGAAAAACTTAACGGATTTGGTGGATATTTTTGAGAAAAATATCACGCCTAAAACAAAAATGATCCTGATATGTCATATAACAAACCTTACCGGGCAGATCTTTCCCGTGAAAGAAATATGCCAGATGGCCAGACAGAAAAATATTGATGTTGTGATAGATGGGGCGCATGCTTTTGGTCATTTTCATTTCATGCAAAAAGACCTGGACTGCGATATCTATGGAGCTAACCTGCACAAGTGGATGATGGCTCCCATAGGTACGGGATGTTTGTATGTGAAAAAAGAGAGAATCAAGGATATCTGGCCTCTTTTTCCAGCCGCAGATCCTATGAGTGAGGATATAAGAAAATTTGAGAATGTTGGGACTCAGCCGGAGGCTCTAAAATTAGCTGTTGGAGATGCCCTGACTTTCCATCACGGGATCGGGTCAAAAAGAAAGGAGGAAAGGCTGCGCTATCTCAGAAATTACTGGGCCCTTCCCATCGAAAAATTGAAGGGAGCCAAAATTCTCACTTCCTATGACCGTGATCAATCGTGTGGTATTGGGACTTATACTATAGAAAATTTTGATATGGCAAAACTGAGCCAGGTTTTATGGCAAAAACACAATATCTACAATATTACTGTTGGTGTGCCTCCAATGGAGAAAGATGGAGAAAGAATTATTGGAATGAGGGTGACACCGAGTATCTACACGACTCTTCGTGATCTGGATGTATTTGTGGAAGCGGTTACTTATTACGTTAACAATGGACTTCCGGATTGAATTCTAGATGATTAACCTGAACAGAGCAGAAGATTTCAAATCTATTCGAGATTTGTTTCCCATTCTCCATAAATGTGTTTACCTCAACAGCAATTCTCTTGGGGCTGTTCCTACTAAAGTCGCTGAAGATCTGATGTCGTTTTACACGGATTGGGCCGAGAAAGGGGTGAACGCCTGGCGGGAAATGTGGTGGGAACTGCCGAGTAGAATCGGAAACAAATTGTCGTTCCTACTTGGAGCCGGGAATGATGAAATCACGATGATTTCCAATGCGTCCATTGCTCATTGGGTGGCGCTGTCCACCCAATTTGGGATTAAAAACGGAACCAGGAATAAAATCGTTATGACCGACCATGACTTTCCCTCTTCTTTGTATGCCGTATCTGAGATTGCTCGTTTTATGGAGTGGGAGGTCGAGCTTATCCCCAGTCACGGTCAGCCTGGAATCGATGTCGAAACTATCATCAACAAAATTGACGAGCGGACTCTCTTTGTTGCCACTTCGCATGTGTATTTTAGATCCGGGTACATTCAAGATATTTCTGAGATTTCAGAAAGAGCCCAGCGCGTGGGAGCGATTACATTGATCGATGGGTATCATGCTCCCGGTTCAATCCCAGTCAATTTGACTGATTTGGGTGTTGATTTCTATGTTGGGGGGTGTTTGAAATGGTTGTGTGGAGGTCCGGGCAACGCATTTCTTTTTGTAAACAAAAACTTGGAATCCAAAATTAAGCCTCGATTGACTGGCTGGTTTGCCCACAATAATCCGTTTGTTTTTTCTACTGAAATGGAGTTTACAAAAGGATCATCCAAGTTTATGTCTGGAACTCCCGCGGTCCCCAGTCTTTACACGGCTTCAGCAGGCTTGGACATCATTTCTAATGTCGGAGTCTCACAGATTCGTGAAAAATCACAAGAACAAACACGTTTGATTATAGATAAAGCTGCTGAGAGAGACTTCATTTTATTCTCACCCGACGAAAATGGCATCCGGGGAGGATCTGTTTCTCTTGCTATCCCTCATGGATATCAGGTCAAACAGGCTTTAGGAGAGCGTGGCATTATTATCGATTTCCGGAAGGGCATAGGCCAGGAACCTGATATTATTCGAGTGGGACCACATTTTTACACTAAGGACGAAGAGATCAGTGTTTTTTTTGACACTCTCGATGAGATTTATTCTTCTGAGGAATACAAAAATTATCCGGACGAAATCAAAACCGTCACCTAATTATCTTTCGGAATCAGCTAGGGATACTCATCTCGCCTCCCCTCTTGTTCTTCAGGCACAGAAGAGGCATAATAGATATATTAAAACTGGAGTTGATTGATAGGCAGGATCCAGTTCATTAATACAAGAGAAAGGCTGGTTATAGAAGGTGCATTGAGGTGAAGAGATTTAAGCTGAATGTTGGTTTGATCCTTATGCTGTTCTGCCTCCATACGACAATTTTTTCCGAAATATTTTATCCTTGGAAAGATGTTTATATCGGTGCACTGGAGGGAAAGTCATGGGTAGGCTTAGTTCTGGCCCCTAATCCGGACTGCGCTTTTTCTTTCCGTTTCAGAGCAAAAAAAGGCGAATCCTTTGCTGATAGCGAAGGACTGTTTTATATGATTTCCGAAGTCGGACCGCATTCACCGGACGGCCAGTATTCAAGAATAAAAGTTGATCTTGGGCTGCCTTTTAGTGAAAATGAAAACACTCCTATTTTGAGAAAACCCTCTCCGAGGCAGGACACAATGGTGCTCGAGTGGTCCCGCCAGGATGAAAGGATTGTGATCGGAAAAATTATTGTTCCTGATAACATAGATTTGCACATGATCCATTATTTTCCCTGGGATATGCAAGGGGAATACAGTATCCTTTCCGACAATCAGATAAGTGGTGAAAGCCAGTCTGATAAAAAATTCCATTATCTTCTATGGACAAACCGTTCCGGTAATACCAATAAAATGACCCAGGTTTCAGAACTTATCGTTCCCTTCGCTCTGCAGAAAGACAATGCCCTCTATTTTGCGGTCGGAGTTGGAGAAGATCTGGATATCCTAAGTGATCAAATCTACCGCTACAAAAATGCGAGATTGATTGATACTATTCTTAAACAGGAAAAAAGTAGATACGAAAAATCTCGAGTAAAGATTGATGGATTGTATCAAGGTGCGGCTAAATCCATCACCAATAATCTTTTCTGGTCTCTGCTCTATCAACCTG
>CAZEWV010000314.1:0-3760 GCA_964516025.1 uncultured Eubacteriales bacterium | reverse complement strand
ACCTTTCTTTTCCGTAGCACCAAATCAGAGCCTGTTGCCGGGTTCCGACCCCTTCGTTCCATTTTGTTCTTTACACAGAATTTTCCAAATCCCGATATCAAAACATCTTCACCTTTTTCTAATGTGGTTTTAATGATTTCAAGAAGGGATTCGATGGTTTCGACGGACTTCTTTTTGGTAAATCCAAGTTCGTGTACCCTTGCAACAATATCACTCTTTGTTAATGCCATAGTGCCTCCTAATTAAATCCAATCTGTCAGATAAAGAGCCCCTTTTCTTTGATTAACGTTTAATTGAGCTAATTTTTCCATATCCCCGCATGAATAAGAACGTGTAAGTAGTCAAAATATAAGGATTATAAATAGATGTCAAGATACAAAAAAGAAAAAATTGAGAATATGCGTCAACGGAATTTTACAGGCACGCCTGTACAGATGAAAATCTGGTAATCGAACTTTTTTATTATGGATGGATCTTGGAGATGAACCAGCGGTATTTTATCAAAAGAAATTAAAAGGTGGGGAGGGTCGGATATTTCCAAAAAAATAAAAAATCTCATCTTTTGACTTAAATCAATGAAATCGATGGATGATACGGTATTATTACATCCAAACTGACAATTATATGGTTTTTGGGACCATAAAGTATTTAACACCTGCGGAGAGAATAGATGAATGAATATTTAAACAGAGGTATCAAAGAAATCATCACTGAATTTCCTGAGATCGAAGGCATTTTAAATGATTATGAAATTGGTTGTGGGCCGTGCAGTGTTGGAACCTGTCTTCTTAAAGATATTGTGACGATTCATCGCCTTGCCGAAGGCCAGGAGCAGGAGCTGATGACTAGAATCGCCAAAGCGATACACCCGGATAAAGATATAAAGATACCTGAAATTGAGAAAAAAACCGAGGTTAAACCCAAAGAATTCAGATATGCGCCACCGATTAAAAAACTGGTTGATGAACATGTTTTGATCAAACGATGGATTGCATTGATTCCTCAAGTCGTCGACTATTGTGATATAAAAACCGAAGAAGGCCGCCGGCTCATTCTTGACGGGGTAGATTTAATACGATCTTACGCTGACAAATTCCACCATGCCAAGGAGGAAGATATTCTTTTTAAATATTTTGATGAAGATTCAGACATCATAAAAGTGATGCACGAAGATCACGCACGCGCCAGGGCTTATGTAAAAGCCGTACTTGATGCGCTTGACAGGGGGGATGAAACCGCCATTTCGGAAAACCTGATGGCCTATCGAGAACTTCTCACCGAGCATATCAAAAAGGAGGATGAAATTTTGTATCCCTGGATGGATAACAATCTCTCCACGACTCAGGTAGGAAAACTGTATTCCCAGTTTGAAAAAGCTGATAAAGAGATTGGGTTTTCACCCGAAAAATATGAACGTTTTATCATTAAATTAGAGGAAAAATTTAAACAAAAGGAGAAATAAAAAATGACTCAATTTGAAGGCTGCCCGGGTTCCCGGGTTATGAACTTTGAGGAGCAAGATGGTAACGATGCTGATCAGAGCGTCGGAAAAATCAAATCGCAGCTGGGACAGTGGCCGATCCAAATGCACCTTATTTCACCCACCGCCCCTTACTATCAAGGCGCCGATGTGCTTCTGACAGCTGATTGTGTGGCCTATGCACTGGGTGATTTTCACCGTGAATATTTGAAAGGGAAAAGTATCGCCATTGCCTGCCCCAAGCTCGATGCGGAACAGGATATTTATCAGGAAAAAATAAAGGCCTGGTTCGATGATGCCAAGATTAATACCCTAACGGTGCTGATCATGGAGGTACCTTGCTGCATGGGGTTGATGAATTTAGTTCAGCAGGCGGTCCAATCAGCTGAGAGAAAAGTGCCGACCAAATGTGTCGTTGTCGGTGTTCAGGGAGACATTTTGCAGGAAGAGTGGGTTTAAGAAAATTAATATAGATCAAAAGTATGATGATGTTTTCAGGGACTTCCTGAGCGAGGTCGACCCGATTCGATTAAAGGAACCCTTTGCTGAGACACTTGGTGTCTTCAAAAAAGAAGACACGGTATTGAAGTATACCTACATCGATGTGGTAAAGATGGCCGGCCATGCTTGTCCGACAACCGCCGGGGCGTTTTTGTGCTGCCGAGAAGCCCTGAAAAAACTTTATCCTGACGAAATTCCCATAAGAGGTGATATATCCATTGAGATCCATGGAGAACCTGATGAGGGGGTCTATGGCGTCATCGGCCAGGTATTTACCCTGTTGACCGGTGCCGCTCCTGCCAGTGGATTCAGGGGATTGGGACATAAATTTAAACGGAAGGATCTACTCAAATTTTGTTTGAAAAAAAACGATTCAAATACACTCTCCTTTGATTTTAAAAGATTGGACAACAACCGAACGGTTTGCGTTACATACCATCCCGGTAAAATTCCTTTTACCAGGGAGAAGGCCGCGCGGCTGGGAGAATTGCTGGAGAAGGTGGTTTGGGAGGCTGCAAAGAAGGACGAAAAAATTGAATTTCAAAATCTTTGGATGGAAAAAGTACGAGATATGTTGGTGGAAGAAAAAGAGATGAACCGATGGATAAAAATAGAGGAAAAAAATGAATAGAACAAGAGAAATAAAGACAATCGATCCGCGTGGGCTTGAGCACCATGAAAAAGAAGAGTTGATCTTTCCCAGCCTTGAGGAGCTCTTGAAGGGTGAATCACTGAGGATTGTAATGGAATTTAATCCGCTACCCCTGGTTTATCTGTTGAAGACACGCGGTGAGTTCGAGGTTTTTTATGAAAAAGAAGGACCGGAAGAATGGATTCTGGTGGTAAAACGGATTGCCGTTGACGAAAATAAAAAAGAACAGTTGAAGGAAATGGTGCAGAAGTTAAAAAAAGGCGATATTTCTGAGGCGACCAAAAAACAGGCGAAGAAGTTATTTCGGGCAGTTGACGCCAAAGGCATAAAGGATATGGAGCAGGAGCTGAAACAACAGGAGCTTTCCCCCGAGGTGATCCGAAAAAATTTGTGTGATATACACCTGGAGGTTTTGAGAGAAAAGCTTGTGGATCAACAAATTGAGGTTGAAGCGCCCCACCCGGTGAATTCCTTCATGGAAGAGCACAAGATTATTCTTCAGAGTTTAAACGACCTGGAATCTGTCCTGGAGAAACTTGACAAGTCTAAAAGTTTCGAAGATTTTAATTCGGAGCTTGAAAAATTAAGGGATTGTTCCCATCACCTGGTGGAAGCAGAAAGCCATCACCAGAGAGAGGAAGAAGCTTTGTTCCCGAAGCTCGAAGACCAAGAAATCTCCGAGCCGGTGGAAATTATGAAATTAGACCATGTGGAATTTCGAAAAAGAAAGCAGGCGTTGTATCAACTCTCCCATAACCCCGGAGACTACCAATTTGACGTGTTTAAAAAAAGATGTATTGAGCTGGGAGAATACCTGATAGAAGAACTCGAAAACCACATTTTTAAGGAAGACAACATTATTTACCAGATCGCCCTGCAGACGTTGAGCGAAAAAGAGTGGCAAATTGTTAAGAGAGAATGTGACAAAATCGGATACTGTTGTTTTACCCCCCAGGATCAGACCGAAAAATCAAGCTGACCTGACCGTTCGAGATCCTTTACACTCCCCACAGCATTATCAGAAGAGTTCCACTCTTCAGGCCTGTTAAATCTCACCCTATGTGTTAAAAACCTTCCCAAATTTACGTACCGAGGGCACGGTATTTTCCGTTAGGTGGTGATTCCGA
>CAZEWV010000313.1:0-3783 GCA_964516025.1 uncultured Eubacteriales bacterium | reverse complement strand
CACAATCTTAAGCTTCATCAAAACATCACCGCAAAGGCAAAAAAAGAGAACGTGGATCTTTTGATTTTTCCAGAACTCAGTCTAACAGGATATACCCTTAAAGATTTAACACTGGACATCGCTATAGATCCCCAGAAGGATGCCGTGTTCAAGAAATTAAAAGCGCTCAGTCAGGGAATGTCGCTGGTCTTTGGTTTTGTGGAGGAAGGAGAAGACGGTCTCATCTACAACTCTTCGGCATTCTTTTCTCAGGGACAAACACTCCACATCCATAGGAAGGTTTTTCTGCCGACATACGGCATGTTCGAAGAGGGAAAGTTCTTTGCTCAAGGGAAAAACTTTCATACCTTTTCAACACCCTTCGGTAAAGCCGGGATGATGATCTGCTACGACTTTCTCCATTATGGGGCCAGCTATCTGCTCTTTGCCGGTGGTTCCGGCCTGAACATTATCACCAGCGCCGCACCCGGACGGGGAGTCGCTGATGATCTCTCGTTCGCCACAAGCTCCATGTGGGAGCTTATGGGAAAGACCATTGCCCGTTTTTCTTCAGCCTTTGTTTTCTACTGCAATCGAGTCGGTTTGGAGGACGGTAAAGTCTTTGCCGGTGGATCATTCATCTATAATCCGGCCGGAAACCTCATCGCCCAGGCCCCTTACGTGGATGAGGACTTCCTTATGGTAGATATCGATCTGGGAGAGATAAAGACTTTTCGTAAAAAGTGGCCCTATAGGAGAGATGACAAACCGGAGATTATTCTTGAAGCTTTAAAAAGAATCGTCAAAAATTATGAAGATTAACGCCCCCTTTGTCGAAAAAATACTGACGAAGTTTATCAAGGAGGAGCTCTCTAAGTTTTTATACAAAAAGGGGATTCTTGGAATCTCAGGTGGCCTGGATTCCGCAGTGAGTGCCTTTCTCACCGTCAAAGCACTTGGCGCCAATAATGTTATTGGTTATATTCTACCCTACGGCAAAATATCCCGTTCATGCGAAAAAGATGCCCGGGATGTTGTCAATACGCTCAAAATCCAGTCAAAAAGAATTGACATATCACCAATGGTGGATACTTATTTTAACCATCATCCCTCTTCGGACCGACGACAAAAGGGGAACAAAATGGCCCGGGAACGCATGTCCATCCTCTACGATCAATCGGAGAGAGAACATGCACTTATCATCGGGACTAGCAATAAAACAGAACTCCTCCTTGGATACGGAACTATACATGGGGACATGGCCTGCGCTATCAATCCTCTTGGTGACTTGTACAAAACCCAGATTCGTCAGTTGGCCGCATATCTAGGTGTGCCGGAACATGTCAGAAAAAAGGTGCCGACCGCAGGACTGTGGCCAGGACAGACGGATGAGGATGAACTGGGCCTAACTTATGAAGAGATCGATCAGATCCTTTTTTTACTGGTCGATAAGAGAATGCCCCGAGAAAAGGTTATTGTCTCGGGTTTTGCTAAAGAAAAAGTAAACAAAATCATCAAGCTCATCAAGGGATCGGAATTTAAAAGAAAACTCCCCCTTATCCCAAAAATCTCGGAACGTACCATTGGCCACGATTTCCTCTTCCCTTATGATTGGGATAGATAACCATGCCCACGGATCACGGGGACAAGTCCAGCTTCGGCAAACTGTACATCGTCGGTACACCTATAGGCAACCTCGAAGATTTAACCATCAGAGCTCTCAAAGTCCTCGAAGATGTTCATTTTATCGCATGCGAAGACACACGCCACACACGAAAACTCCTGGTCAGATACGACATCAAAAAGAAGCTTATTAGCTATTTCCACCCGAGAGAGGTACAAAAAACACCTCAAATTATTGGCCTTCTCAAAGAAGGAAATGATGTGGCTCTGGTTTCGGATGCGGGTACTCCTGGAATTTCCGATCCCGGATTTCCACTTATCAGAGAAGCCATCAATCAGGGGATAGGGATCCTTGTCATCCCTGGAGTTTCAGCACTTACGGCCGCCCTTTCAGGAGCTGGCCTCCCAACGCACAGGTTTCAGTTTATGGGATTTGCACCAGCCAAGACAGTGGCCACACGAAAATTACTCGCCTCGCTTAAGAAAGAGGCCTCTACGCTTGTTTTCTTCCTCCCACCAAGAAGACTGTTGGCCTTTTTAGAGGAAATTCAAGAGTCCTTGGGTAACCGTCAGGTCGTTGTGGCCCGTGAAATGACTAAAATCTATGAGGAGTTTCTCCGGGGTACTCCCGAAGAGCTGAAAAGTCAGATCGGTGGGAAAACTCTGAAGGGGGAGGCCACCGTGCTCATTCAGGGGTATACAAAGAAAAAAATTTCATCTTAGAGCTGGACGGAACCCTTACGTGTTCTGCCTCTACCCGCATTATGAATTCGGGCAGAGACAGAGACACGACGTCCATCCAGCTCAACTGAAGGTTTTATCCTTTTTAACCTGGGCAATCAAGAGAAAAGATTTTTATTATTGAATATATGATATTTTTATATCATAAATACTTGACATATACGCACTCATATCTTATATTATATAAGAACAACGAAATTAAGGAGGTCAAATACTATGGCTATAATCAGATGGGATCCTTTCAGGGATCTAATGACTGTTAGGGAAAAAATGAATCACCTTTTTGAGGATGCCGTAACTTCCCGCGGTGAAGAAAAGGATTTTGTGTCGAGCTCATGGACACCTTCGGTAGACATTTTCGAAACAGAAAACGAGCTCGTACTCAGCGCCGAAGTTCCAGGTCTCGATGATAAAGACATTGAAATCAAGATCGAAGACAACACCCTGACTTTAAGAGGAAAGAGAAATTTCGAAAAAGAGATCAAAGAAGAAAACTACCACAGAATCGAGCGCGCATACGGTTCTTTTTTCCGCTCTTTCAGCCTTCCCCTCTACATTAATCAGGACGCCATTAAAGCTGAACACAACCACGGCGTTCTCAAGGTCGTCATGCCGAAAAAACCGGAATTGAAACCAAGGCAGGTGAAAATCCTCAAGGCAGAGCACAAAAGTAACAAATCGTAATTTAACCAAAAAAAAAGCGTCCAATTCCACGGGGATCAAGGGCGCTTTTTTTTTAAGCCTGCGCAAGAGTGATGATTCGCACTTCCTTAGCCCCTGCTTGAAGAAGTGTATCGCAACACTCATTGATTGTAGCTCCGGTTGTGTAAACGTCATCAACAAGAAGGATAACCTTGTCTTTGATATTCCTCGCTTTTTTCACCTTAAATGCCCCTTTGATGTTTTTCCCCCTCTCACTGGCTTCAACTATTGTTTGGGGGAGCCTATTTTGGGCTTTGACAAGACAGTTCGTAATAAGAACCTTGTCTTTCTCTCGAGCCATAATTTTTGCCAGAACAAAAGCTTGGTTAAAACCCCTGTACCTTTTCCTTTTTGGATGCAGGGGAACGGGAATCACGGCATCCACACCCCACCAGATTTCCTCTGATTTCCCCAGAGTTTGGAGCATAAACTGCGCCAGGTCTTTACCCAGAATTTTATACCCTCGATATTTGTACAGCAAGATAAAATCCTTCAGCTTCCCCGAGTAGTGGCCACAGGAGCGATGCAGCGAATACTTGGGTTTTTTCTCAAGACACTTGCCGCACAGACGCGGTTCAGCCGAATCCTGGAAGAAATGTCCACAGCTGAGGCAGAATGAGGAACTGCGGTGCCTCAAGGATTCAAAACAGGACCTACAGACAACACGATTCTCTCTAGTCTCAAGAAGCTCTAAACAGAGTTTGCAAAAAGAAGGGAAAAAGAGAAGTTCGGCGTATT
>CAZEWV010000312.1:0-3790 GCA_964516025.1 uncultured Eubacteriales bacterium | reverse complement strand
AAATAGGGTAATTTAATTTGAGAATTATGGGTTAATTTAATGTGAAATTTAACACATACAAACTCACCACAAGAAGATTCGATTATTCCAAAAAGCCCCTACGATGTCAAAGTTTTAGTTGCCTTAGAAGGGTAATTTTGATACTTTTGAGTGGGATATTTTGAGCCGATTTCATGCAAAAAGATCCAAGTGCTCGGATTGTCAACATAAAACATTGGGGTGATTATTTCCTGCTTTCAATAGAATCCCCAATCATCGCCTCTTTTGCTTTACCCGGACAATTCATAATGGTCCGCGTATCATCCCGGAAACATCCTCTCCTCCGTCGCCCTTTAAGCATTCACGCAAGAGAACAAAACAACATAGACATTTTTTTCCAAGCATCCGGTATAGGCACATCCCTTCTCAGTCAAAAAACGAGTTCAGATTCTCTTGATATCCTCGGGCCCCTCGGACAGGGCTTTTCACTAGAAGGAGATTACATGGACCGAGAGTTGGCTTTAATTGGAGGGGGAAGAGGGATTGCTCCGCTTTATTTTCTTGCAAAAGAGCTCAGCCAGCGTGGAGCCGATGTTGTGGTGTTTTATGGGGGAAAAACCCAATCCGACCTTCCTCTTAAAGACAAATTCCTCGAGAACGAAATCCCTATTGTCTGTTCTACAGATGATGGCTCTTTTGGATTTCACGGTTTTGTCACAGAACTCTTTAGGAAAGAAACCGAGAAAAAAAACTTCAAATTTATCTATGCTTGTGGACCGGAAGCCATGCTGAAGAAAGTCGGTCAACTCTGCAGCCAGAAGGACATATCCGCGGAATTCTCTCTTGAATCCATGATGGGCTGCGGATTTGGGGCATGCTGGGGATGTGCAACTAAAATAATGAACAAAAAAGGCAGCGAATGGCAAAAAACCTGTGAAAAAGGCCCTGTTTTTTCTGCCGAAAACATCATTTGGTTAAACGGAGACAAATGATAGATTTATCCGTCGATCTTGGATTTCTCCGGTTAAAAAATCCGGTCATCGCGGCCAGCGGCACATTCGGCTACGGCCTGGAATTCGATCCTTTCATCAATTTGGATAACCTCGGTGGATTTGTCGTCAAAGGTCTCTATTCAAAGCCGCGACCGGGTAATCCCCCACCCAGATTGGCAGAAACATCCAGTGGACTAATCAATGCCATCGGTCTTCCAGGCATCGGGATGAAAAGATTTACAGAGGAGATTCTCCCGCAGCTCAAAAAATACAACACCACCCTCTTTGTCAATGTCTGCGGTGAAAACGAGGAGGAGTTTGCCGAAGTCGTGTATTTCTTAAACGGCTTTGACGGGATCGCTGCATACGAACTGAACATATCTTGCCCCAATGTCAAATTGGAAGGCCGCTGCCCGGCTCTAAGCCCTGAAGACACGTATTCGGTAGTCAAACTGGTGAAGGAAACAAGTCAACGTCCCATAGTCACTAAACTCTCACCCAACGTGACCAACATTGTCGAGATTGCTTTAAGCGCACAGGAAGCCGGCTCAGATGCCGTCTCTTTAGTGAACACTTTTTTAGCCATGGCTATCGACACTGAAACGCGAAAGCCAAAGATTGGCAATGTCTTAGGAGG
Organism: uncultured Eubacteriales bacterium; assembly: GCA_964516025.1. GTDB lineage: Bacteria > Acidobacteriota > Aminicenantia > Aminicenantales > Aminicenantaceae > JAUWVG01. Next base: position 2,182 of record CAZEWV010000312.1, on the reverse strand, counting down.
ACTCAGCGGACCGGCCATCAAACCGATTGCCTTAAGAATGGTCTATCAGGTGGCCCAGCATGTTACAATTCCTGTTTTTGGCATAGGAGGAATCATGTCGGGCAAAGATGCAGTGGAATTCCTTTTAGCCGGAGCGAAGGCGGTGGAGATAGGAACAGCTAATTTTATCGATCCAGAAACCACAATCAAAATTATAAAGCAGCTGGAACAATACTGCCGGACTCAAGGAATCAATAAACTGGAAGACCTCGTCGGAGCCGTCGATGTCTCTTCGTAATCAAACACAGAGGGATACACATCCATGAAAGATAATAATGTGGAAAAAATTATTGTAGCTCTAGACGCCAGCAACAAAGAAGAAGCCCTCTCTCTTGTCCGGCAGCTCAAAGACACAAAATTTTTCAAGGTCGGCTTGCAGCTCTTTACCGCTGAAGGTCCACCTCTTATCCAACACCTCCATGACCTCGGGAAAAATGTTTTTCTCGATCTCAAACTCCACGATATTCCAAACACTGTTGCCGGAGCCGTCCGGATGGGAGTCCGGATGGGAATTCAAATGATGACGCTCCATGCCTCTGGTGGAAAGGAGATGATGACCAGTGCCGTTATGGCTGCCCGTGAAGAGGCTGACAGGGTAGAGACAATCCCTCCACTGCTTCTAGCAGTGACCGTTCTGACAAGTGTTAAAGACGAACAGCTGAAAGACATCGGAATACATGCCGACACGAAAAGCCAAGTTCTCAATCTTGCAGCCCTCGCTCATCAATCAGGAATAGAAGGGATTGTATGTTCTCCAAAGGAGATTGAGGCGATAAAAAGGACTTACAAAAAAGATTTAACTGTGGTGGCTCCAGGGATACGGCCAAAGTGGGCCGCCTCTCAAGATCAAAAAAGAATATTGACTCCTGCACAGGCTGTAAAAAAAGGCGCCGATTATCTCGTGATAGGAAGGCCGATAACCCAGGCGCCTTCTCCACATGACGCCTTTTTAAAGATTGTCGATGAAATAGAAGCCTCTTTAGATTCTGGTGATGGCCCCGACTAGAAATATCCCTCCCAGGACCGTATAAACGATACCCATCACAATGATGCCAACAACAACGCTGACAACAACATACCCAACCACCTTGTCGGCAGGTGTATCCATGACGGATGAATTGAAGCCAAGATAAAAAAGATAGATGGCGTAAAGACTTCCCAGAAAAGCCAGCCCACTCAGGAGGGGAATGAGGTAAAAAATGCCGGCCACCCAACTAGGGGTCATACTGAAGACAGCGATCTTCATCGCGTTTTCCTGATTCTGTTTGGATGAGAACGTGGGCGCCAGGGCATTGATGATAATGCCCAGGACAAAGACGGCCGCGAGAGAGAGTACGTATAGAATAATCGCATAGAACAAAGATCGACCGAATCCGTAGCCGATAAATCCTCGAGTGGGAATTCTTCGGCCGATCAAGCCTAGACCGATAAATTGACAGACTGCAGGAATGGCAGCCAGAATTGCCGCATAGGATGTGAACATCTGAGGAATGGTCAGAGGTTCTTCCTTGATCTTCTCCCATTCTTCCTTTGGTTTTAATAGAATATTTTGAACTCTAACGACTATATCCATTCACATCCTCCTTCTGGAGAAATTTCAAAAAAACTATATATCTTTTTTTTTCTTAAGTCAATCGGGGAGGTGGAGGCGCGGGTCGGATTCGAACCGACGAATCGAGGTTTTGCAGACCCCTCCCTTACCACTTGGGTACCGCGCCCTCTGGTTTGAAAAAAATGGAGCAGGCGAAGGGACTTGAATCCTCTACCTTCAGCTTGGCAAGCCTCTAGTCATACTCAGCCTACTCCCTGGTAATTAGCTGCAACCAAAGGAGTTACAGTCTCAATATCAACATCTTTATAGCAGATTTGACGCTCGTTTGACATTCTAAATGAAAATATCGGGCATGTCCAGCCAAACTCTCAACGGCCAGCTTCTTTTCTTTACCTGGGAATGAAGGTATCTTTGAGTCGTGGTAATAGAGGTAAAAAGATTAATCGCCAAAATTGAGAAACAAGAGTATCTAGAGTTTAATCGTGCTGGAGAATACATCCACTTCTTGGGAAATTTTATCAACAGTTCGAATGATGATGAAATAACTCCCCGATTCCAACCAATCGAAATTTAGGGAGATATTGATTTCTT
>CAZEWV010000311.1:0-3799 GCA_964516025.1 uncultured Eubacteriales bacterium | reverse complement strand
CCCAGATCAGAAAAAGACGTACAGATTTGCCCGTTTTCCTTCTCTCAATCGGGATTCGAATGGCCAAGTACGGAGCTTTATACATTCTCTTGTTTGCTCTTCTCCAGGTTCATGGATACACATTGGGCAGTTTGAGTATCTGGAAAACCATCCTCAGCATAACAGGTGCGGAAATGACGGGCTTTCTCCCCATTAAAGGGCTCGGAGGATTTGGGACTTGGGAATCCGCCTGGGCAGGGATGCAGAGTTTATTGGGTTTTGAATTGCGGATTGCTGTTCTCTCCAGCGGCATCCATCTTGTCACAAACTTATTTGAGTATATTCTTGGTTTATTGAGTATTCTTTTTCTTGCTCTTCCATTTTCAAAAAAATGAAAACAAAGTCTACCATTGCTTTTAAGGATCATTTTAACATTCCTGAAGAGGAACTCCGTAAAATTTTAAATACGGCTCTCCTGAGGGGAGGAGATTTTTCGGAAATATTCCTTGAATACAAAACTTTCAATTTCATCAACATGGAAGAGGATATTATCAAGGAAACCGCAGAAAGCATAAGCATTGGAATGGGCATTCGTGTTCTTGCCGGTAACCAGACGGGATACGGATATACAAATGATTTATCCTTTTCTAAAATGAAAAAAGTAGCCATCACAGCTTCTTCTATTGCGCAGAATAATCAGCTCAACACTTCGAATGTACTCAAATTCCGGTCACAAACTCAAAACTACTACCCGGTCAAAATACCGGCTCATAATGAAGACTTGAAAAAAAAGATTGAGCTGGTTAAAAAAGTCTATTTGTCCGCTCAAAACACCGATAGAGTAATAAAAAAAGTTAAAGTTTCTTATATGGACCAAATCCAGTATGTCACTGTAATCAATTCCGAAGGCCTGATAACCTCAGATGTCCGCCCTCTTGTCAAATGCACTTGTCTGGCCATCGCAGAAAAATCGAATTTAAGAGAAGCGGGCTTTTCCGGTGGAGGGGGTCGTGTGGGGATGGAGTACTTCCAGTCTCAACTCTTCCCTGAAACAATTGGGGAAGACGCAGCTCATGAAGCGCTGCATCTTCTCGAAGCATCCCCTTCGCCAGCGGGAGAAATGCCCGTCGTACTGGCTCCAGGGCACAGCGGTGTTTTGATTCATGAAGCTGTAGGGCATTTGCTCGAAGCCGACTTTATCCGGAAAAAAACCTCTATATTTTGGAACAAACTAGGGAAAAATGTCGCCAGCCCTCAGGTCAACATTTACGATGACCCGACAATTCCTTATTTCCGAGGATCTTACAATATGGATGACGAAGGCACAGCGCCAAAAAAGACTGCCCTCATCCAACAAGGAAAGCTCTCCGGAATGATCCAAGACAGACTGTCCTCCACTCTCATGAAGAAACCGTTAACTGGGCATGGCCGAAGACAGGATTTTAGTTGCATTCCCATTCCCAGGATGAGCAACACCTATATCGATAAAGGCAGTGAAGATCCGGAAGATATTATAAAATCTGTCGAAAAAGGATTTTATGCCCACAAATACCAAGGCGGACAGGTAGAGGACTCCGGAAAATTCACTTTTTCAGTGAGTTCTGGTTTTTTGATCGAAAAGGGGAAGTTGACTCGACCTGTCAAACAGGCCACTCTCATCGGGACAAATATCGACATATTAAATAAGATTGAAATGGTCGGCTTTGATCTCAAATTCGGTCTTCAAACAGGCACATGCGGAAAGGATGGACAGGCTGCGCCTGTTTGCGATGGATGTCCCACACTCAAAATATCCGCTATGACTGTGGGAGGGCAGAAATGAAAGCCAGAAAGAACTCTGCCCGCTTGCAGATCCTCGCCGAAAATCTTGTTGCATTTGCACAAAAAAATGGTGCCGATGAGATCGAAGTCTCTGTCCATGAGGGGAGTGAATTCAGCGTCGATATCCGCCTCGGTAAAGTCGAGAATTTAGTCGAAGCAGGCTCATACGGATTAAGTTTTCGCGTGATCAAAGATCAAAAAACTGCGTTTGCCGTATCATCTGATATGACAGAAAAAACTCTACACCGATTGGTAAAAAACGCCATAAAACGAGCTGAACTCGCCAACCCTGATGAATTTGCAGGCCTACCCGAATTGAAAGAAATTGACTCAGATGAGTCCTCGATGAAACTTTATGATCCGGATATTTCATCTCTTGAATCCAGAAAAAAAATTGATTTGGCCTTAGAGACAGAGAGGATCGCCCTTCAGAATGACAGGATCACGAACTCACACGGCTCAAGCTTTGAAACTCGAGAAATAAAGACCATACTGGCCAACTCGAAAGGATTTTCGCGAGGATATAAGGAAACATTTTTCAGCTTGGGCGTCGGCCTTCAAGGGGGGGCCACAGACGAAAAAGTCGAAGACTATTGGGGATCCACAGCTCGCTTCTTTAGTGAACTCGAATCCGCTGAAGAGATCGCAAAAAATGCTATTGAAAGAACTCTGCGTCAATTGAAACCGAAAAAAATCAAAACACAGAACATTCCTATCATTTTTGAACCAAGGATGACATCGTGGCTTCTCGGTTTTCTCTTTTCCTGCATCTCAGGAACGTCTGTTTATCAGAAAACGTCGTTTCTTTCGGATAAACTCGGAAAAAAGATCGGGAACGAAAAAATATCAGTTGTGGATGATGGACTTTTACCCGGCAGGTTGGGAACACATCCCTTTGATGCAGAAGGCATTCCCACACAAAAAACTCAGGTCATAGACAAGGGTGTTTTAAAAAATTTTTTATGCAACACTTATGCGGCTCGTAAACTCAAGCTGAAAACTACAGGAAATGCCGAAGGAAATTCGGTGGGGCCAAATAACTTTTATCTTGAACCTGGCCGCACAGCTCCCCAAGAAATCATCGCGTCTTTGGACAGAGGGCTGATTCTTACCAGAACGCTCGGACACGGGCTCAATCCCATAACGGGGGATATTTCTAGAGGAGCATTCGGCCTATGGGTTGAAAATGGCGAGATCGTTCATCCGGTTTCAGAGATCACCATTTCTGGAAATTTGGGAACTGTCCTGAACACAGTCGAAGAGATTGGAAGCGATTTTGAATTCCGGAGTGCCGTGACAGGTCCCACAATCAAAATTGCAGAAATGACAGTAGCAGGAGAATAAATCTGCATCCCTAGCCCGAGTCGCAACAAAGCAATGAGGTATTATTGACTCGCACCTTGGGAAAAAAATGTCGATTATGGAAAAAGTCTTACGATAACAAAGTTTCCAAGTTGGTTTCCCGAAAAACAAAAGAACATAATGAAAATAAAAAAATTAGAGAAAACATAGACATTTTTCATGAATTATTCAGATTAAAACTTGTTGAAATGGATTATGGATTCCAGAGTTCTTTTTGGAACATGGAATTGGCCATTATCATCTTTCCAGTACTCGACCGAATCGACCAAAATTTCAGCCACAGGTTGTTCAGCGGGAAAGCCCAATGCCACAACAGAGTCAATTTTATAATTTTCCGGAATTTTGAAGGTTTTGCGAACGTGTTCTCGGTCTACAGAAGCTATCCAGCAGCTGCCGATTCCCTCTTCCCTTGCTGTCAATATTATGTTTTCGATCGCAGCTCCGGCATCCCATTCGTATCCTTTGGCTCTGATGGTCGTGTTGGCGAGAACAATGATGTAAGCCGTGGGCTCATTCCCGGGTTTAGGATTTCCTCGTGGTGTGATGTAGCCCGCCCATTTCAAACTCGGGTAAAGGTTCTTTTTGACGTGATCTTCATCCACAACCACAAATTCTAAAGGCTGCCGATTGGCTCCGG
>CAZEWV010000310.1:0-3801 GCA_964516025.1 uncultured Eubacteriales bacterium | reverse complement strand
GGATGTATTCTAGATTTGCTGAAAAAAAAGGCTGGAAAATTGAAGTGATGAGCTCAAGTGCTTCACCCATAAAAGGAATAAAGGAAATTATCGGCAATATCAGGGGGGATAAGGCCTATTCTCTTTTAAAATTCGAAAGCGGTGTCCATCGAGTCCAGAGAGTGCCGCAAACAGAGGCCAGCGGACGGATTCATACTTCTACGGCAACAGTAGCTGTTCTTCCTGAAGCGGATGAAGTCGATATCCGGATTGATCCCAAGGATTTGAAAGTGGAAGCCTTTGGGGCTTCCGGTCCTGGAGGACAGAGTGTCAACCGCAATTACTCCGCTATCCGTATCACTCATCATCCCACAGGGATGGTGGTCTCCTGCCAGGATGAAAAATCTCAACACCGCAACAAGGAAAAAGCCATGCGGATACTGAGGTCTCGTATACTCGATATTGCCCAAAGGGAGCAGCAGCAGCTGATAGCGAAAGATCGGAAATCACAGATTGGAACAGGGGAGAGGAGCGAGAAGATTAGAACCTATAATTTCCCTCAATCCCGCGTCACCGATCACCGGCTGAACCTGACCCTTCACAGACTGGAGAATATTCTGGATGGTGATCTGGATGAAATTATTGAAGCTCTGACCTTAAGAATTCAGTCTGAACAGATTGCTAAGTTGGCCGAACCCGCCAGTTAAACTGGAGATTCGTGAGAACAATCGAGGACATCTTTAACCAGGGAAAAACTCAGCTTTCTCGTTTCCCTAATCCCGAGCTGGATGCAAAAATCCTTCTGTGTGAGAGTGCCTCTATTTCTATTGAGCAGTTTCATGCAATGCCAGAAAAAAAAGTCACGAAAAACCAGGCGGATCTTTTTTCCCACCTCATAAAAAAGAGACTGCAGGGCTTCCCTCTTGCGTATTTGACGGAGAAAAAAGAGTTCTGGTCTCTCGTGTTTGCAGTGAACTCAGAGGTTCTTATACCAAGGCCTGAAACAGAGCTGGTCGTGGAACAGGTCATTTCACTATCTCCTCAAACCGGAACCATCGCTGATATCGGAACAGGATGTGGAAACATTGCCGTGAGCCTGGCCACAGAACTTCCAAAGATAAGAGTTGTGGCCACGGATATTTCAAAAAAAGCCCTGGAGACGGCATTGTTGAATGCCAAAACATATAAACTTGACAGTATCGAATTTTATAGGGGGAACATGCTGGTCCCCTTGAGAAAACTCAAACTTGAAGACAGCTGTGATATCATTGTATCCAACCCACCCTATGTTTCTGAAGAAGAGTGGGTAAACCTTTCTCCGGAGATAACTGAACATGAACCAAAAAAAGCCCTTGTTGCAGGACAAACAGGGGTGGAATGTATTAAGGAACTCGTCAATCAAGCCCCTATCTATTTAAAATCTGGAGGTTTTCTCATTTTTGAGTTTGGGGTAGGACAAAAAGAAAAGGTCCACAATATATTTGGACATGAGTGGATCGATGTACACAGCTATAATGACTTCTATGGGATTCCCCGTGTTATGGTGGCTCGCAAAAAATGATGATCAACAGAGTGGAGAGTTTATTTGGAAAGTTGGTAGATTTCTTCGAAAATAGGCATGAGTTTTGTTGTTTCAAATCGGATTCTTGCCCATTTCTCCAAACTGAGAGAGCAGAAGGCTTCCACAACTTCGGGATCGAATTGTATTCCTGAGTGCTGCCGGATTTCTTCTTTTGCATACTTGAAATCTCTTTTTTCTCTGTAAGGGCGCTTTGATGTGATGGCGTCCAGAGCATCGGCGAGGGCGAATATCCTTGCTTCCATAGGGATTTTTTCTTTTTTCAGGCAGTAGGGGTAGCCCGTTCCATCATATTTTTCGTGATGGTAGAGGATAATGTCGCCAACTTCCTTGACCAGCTTAATTTCTTTGATCAATCCAAATCCAAGAGCAGGATGAAGCTTGATTTTTTCCCATTCATTGGTGGATAGAGAGCTCGGTTTTTTCAGGATGGAATCCGGAATGGCAATTTTGCCGACATCGTGAAGAAGAGCGCCTTTTCGGATATGATCGAGATGCACCTTGTCCTTAATCCCTAGAATCTGAGCCAAGACCTGACTGTATTTAGCCACTGTTCTTGAATGACCAAAAGTCTCCACATCTCTTAAATCCAGAGCCGTCATCAAATTTTCGAGTGTTGTGTTGTGGATTTCTTCAAGATCCAAGGCTTTCTTAAAGTCACGCTCATGTTCATATCTCAATTTCCTGAGTTTTTTCTGGAAAAATTCATTCTTCCTTATCAATTCTCTTTTATGGAACTCATTTTTTATTGCTGAAAAAACGGCGGTGAGATTGCTGGGTGTTGTGATGTGATCGATTGTTCCGTCTTCAAGCAGGGAAATGGCAAAATCTTCATTCTGGATTTCAGAGAGAAGAATGATTCCTAAAAGGGGATTGTAGGCTTTCAGAGAATGGAGCAACTTAATGAAGTTTTCTTCTACAAGAGTTTGGGATATTATTACCAAGGCGAAGCTGTTGGCTTTGAGAAGAATATTGGCGGCTTCTAAAAGAGATGATGCTTCCCTGGTCTCTAGAGAAAAACCTTCTAAAAACTGGCTTAGGAACCGACGATTTTTTTCGTTTTTGTCTATTATGAATATCTTATTGTTGGAATTCATCGCCTCCTCTATTCTCCATCACTCAGTTTTTTTATACATTATTTTTGTCGATTGGTAAAGTCCAATATTGATCAGTTTTTTCTTTTTTTTCCATCTCCCCCATAAGGGTGATAGGAAGTGGGAAAAATTGACCTTATAATTCGTCTTAAGAGGTGATTGTATTCAGTCTGTGACTTTGCGACTATAATTAAGCTAAAATAGATAATACAGTAGATCACCTGATGAGGATTGTCTTTATTCGGTGAGTTTTTTATAGAGGAGAATCAGAATGGAAAACCGGGAAGATCTCATCAAAGAATCAGCATCTATCATCGAAGAGATCGAAGATCAGCTGGATCTGATCCTTTCTAAAAAAAGAAAGGAAATTGAATCGGAACTGGAAGCAAAGATAGATGGGGACCGCAGAGAAGCCAGAGATAAGATGAAAAAACTTGAACAAGAGCTTTCGGGAGAAAGAGATTCCCTGAAGAGCTATCGATCTGCTTTGTCAGAATTCGACAGAGAAAAAAATGAGATCAAAGCCCAGATCCAGGCTCACCTGACAAAGGCAGCAGAGTATCAGCCTCAAATTGAAGCGCTGGCGGCAAAGACAATCGGTGAACTTAAAAAAGTCATGGAATTGCACGAGAAGCTGGAAGAATTAAACATTGAGGCTGTTTCACGTGTCGAGTCGATGAAAGGGAAACTAAAAGAAAAAGTCGGGATATCTCCGGCTTCCGATCCCGATTCAACTCCCACTCTTCCCGCTGAAACAAAAGAACATAAGGACATCCAATCCAGTCTGGATAGCGAACTGGAAAAACTAAAAAAAATTAAGGAACTATTGGGTAAAGATTCTGTTGCGAGAAAAGAACTCACAGAAATAGAGACTAATTCACTGCCAGAAATGATCGAGATTCCTGCCAATGATAGACCGCAGGATAAAATTGTTGAAACACAGGTCGAGGAAAAGGTTGAGAAAGACGTGACACCGGCGAAAGAGGAAGAACCAGAGTCTGAAGAGAAAAAGGAGCCTGTTGCAATGAGTGCCGATATTCCTGCAGTAGACATGGACAGGACACTGGAAAAATTTCGTAAATCCATTGATAGCCAAAAAGGCATAAAGCTGACCTATTTTGAAAATAATAAGAAAATGATTTTGGATGG
>CAZEWV010000309.1:0-3827 GCA_964516025.1 uncultured Eubacteriales bacterium | reverse complement strand
GGTTTCTTCTGCTATGATTCCGAACCGGAAAAAATTGCTGCCAGCGTAACAAAGAGAGATGTGGACATCAGGACAGATGATTCGGTTTATGTTCTTCTCGATACCTATCATGATAAGAGGAATTGCTATTTTTTTGGGACAAACCTCCTGGGAACACAGTGGGACGGCAGGATTGGAGATAATGGTCTCAATTTTGATCCGAATTGGGATGGAATCTGGAAATCGGCGGCTTTGAGTACAGATTATGGATGGAGTGCGGAGTTTGCAGTCGATTTTTCCACTATAAAATATGAGCCGGGTACGGACAAATCATGGGGATTAAATGTGGGAAGGGGAATTCCCAGGGATCTGGAATTCAGTTTTTGGGCGGGTCCGTTGGAATCCCCATATAAGGTTTCACAGTACGGGGATCTAAAGGGATTAAATCTGGAAAAAGCCAAGAAAAAAGTCCAGATTATTCCCCATATTATCACCAAACTTGAGCAGGATAGACAAACCGAATTGGAGCTTGGAGTCGATGCCCGCTATGCTTTCTCCCAAACAGTATCCGGAAATTTGACTATTAATCCTGATTTCGCAACCATTGAGGCAGATCAGGAGCAGATTAATCTGACCCGCTTTGAGTTGAATCTTCCCGAAAAAAGAAATTTCTTTCTGGAAGGTTCTGAGATCTACCGCCAGAGAATCCGTCTGTTTTACTCGAGACGGATATCGGATATCTATGCAGGAGCTAAAGTCTATGGAAAATCAGGAGGATTTGAATTTTCCGGACTGAGCGCTCAAACACGAAATAATAATGAGGGGGGAGAAAGTTCGGCCAATTTTTTTGTGTTTCGTCTCAAAAAAGATGTAATGAAATCGTCCAGCATCGGTTTCCTCGCAGCCAACAAACTGGTCGCTGGAATAAATCGGGGAACAGCCGGATTCGACACCTCATTGTATTTTTCTGATACATTTAAATTTACAGGCCAGTTCGCCCTCAGCTACGGGGAATTCAAAAAGAACAATATTGCCTTTTTCCTGCGCCCGAGTTATGATTCGGCGACCTTTCACATCCACTTGAGATACACTCAACTGGGAAGTCATTTTGCCGATAACGCCAATGCCGTGGGATTTATCCGGGATGACAACCGCCATGAATTTGATTCGGCTGTTGAAAAGACCTTCTGGATAAAAAAATGGGGTTTTGAGCGTATTCAGTATGATTCCAATTACAATATATACTGGGGAATGGATTGGACCCTGCGCAGCTGGGAGATAGATCAGACCCTCGAGTTCGATATGAAAAACAAATTTTCACTGGAAGTTGACCATACCCAGGAATATAAACTCTATGAAAAAGAATTCCGCAATCACAAGACGGCTTTTGGGTTGGGATACAATACAAGAGAATGGCAGTCCGTCGAAATATCCTATGAGTTTGGTCGCAACTATGACCTGAATTTTCATCTCATCGAAGGCCGCTTCAATTATAAGGTCACTGAAGATTTTTCCATACAGTATGCTCTCGAAAGGGTGATTTTTGATCCAGATCCTGATGGAGAAAGTACCTGGATCCATGTGATCAGAGCCACAAATTATTTTACCAATGATCTTTTCATTAAGCTCTTTTATCAGATCAATTCCATAATAGAGAAGAGAAATATTCAGGTCTTGTTTGTCTATCGTTTTCAGCCCCCCTTTGGTTTTATCCAATTTGCTTACCAGAAAGGTACGGCACTATTCGGGGAGAGAGGGAATCAGGGTCATACCTTCTTTATTAAACTGGCATACATGTTTTAAGTTTTCGTTCAAAAAGGGAACATCTTGTAGGCTTATGAGGATTGAAATAATTTGTGATCTAGAAAGACTGGTCGAAGTCCGCCAAGAGTGGAATGCACTTGTGGAATCCTCCAGCCAGAATTGTGTTTTCCTGACAAACGAGTGGTTTTGTACCTGGTTTGAAAGTTTTGGAGAATCATATCAACTCTATATTTTGTTATTCATGGACCAAAAAAATCGACTGTTTGGCGCAGCTCCACTTATGAAGGTTGAAGGGCGTGTGCAATTTATGGCCAGCCATGAGGTGACAGATTACTGCGATTTTATTATAGAGCAGGGTAGGGAAGAGGATTTTTTCGGGATTTTTCTTAAATATTGGCGCAAAGAATTAGAGCAAAAAAACTATCTCCATTTGATCAATATTCGCGAAGAGTCTCCAACATTATCAATGCTCCCACAGATGGCGGATGAACACCATTTAAAACATTCGGTTCTTGAAACGGAAGTGGCTCTTGGTCTCAATCTTCCACTCACGTATGAGAGCTATATTGAGAGTCTGGATCGGAAGAACCGGCATGAACTACTTCGGAAAAAGAGGAAGATAGAATCACAAAGGGATCTCAATCATAAAAAAGTGAACGATCCTTTGGGAGTAGGAAAAAAAATCGATCTCTTTATAAAACTTCACAGAAAAAGCAGTTCATCAAAACGGGAATTCTGGCAGAAAAAAGGGATGGAACAATTTTTTCGAACCATCACGGCTCTTTTTTCTACAAACGGATGGATCGAATTCAATTCGCTGCATTTTCAGGATGACCTGGCAGCCATGCTGCTCAACTTTGTCTATCACGACGAAATCCATTTTTATAATATGGCCTTTAATCCAAATTATGCTCCGTTTAGTCCCGGAATCTATCTTTTTAATCAATCCATCCGTCAGGCCATTGAAGACAACTTGAGACGTGCTGATTTCTTAAGGGGGAGAGAGAAATATAAATATTATTTCGGGGCAGAAGAGTGTAAAATAATGGACTTCTTTATGTCCAAAAAAGAGATGAATTCATGAAAATATGTGCAATCAGTTTTCACTGCTGTCCATTATCTCCGATAGGAGGGGATGGAGTCGGTGGAATGAATGTCTATCTTAAAGAACTGAGCACCGCTCTGGCATGTGATCCCGGCACAGAGATCGATATTTTTACGAGAAACCAGAATTCAGGTAGTGTCAGAATTAAAAGGTTGATGTCTAATGTACGAGTTATTCAACTTCCAGCCGGCCCGAAATGTTTTGTCGACCGCAAATCGCTCTATGGCTATCTTCCTGAGTTTGTAGATAACCTTAAGGGATTTATGGGCAAAGAGAAAAAAAACTATGATGTGATTTACACACATTACTGGCTGTCTGGCCTGGCAGGGGAACACTTGAAGCACTATTTTAATATTCCTCTCGTCCATACCTATCACACTCTGGCTTTTCTGAAAAATTGTGTTGCGAATGAACATGAACACAAATACCGGTTGTTAGCGGAACGGCATCTTTCTTTTGCAGCAGATTCGATCATCTCTTCGTCCTCCGAGGAAAAAAGGAATCTGGTAGGAGAATACGGAATTTCCGCACAGAAAATCAAAGTTATCTATCCTGGTGTCAACCATAATTTATTTTATCCGTCAAAAGCAAAAACGGCCTATCAGGAGACCGGATTTTCAGAAGACGATAAAATTCTGCTCTATGTGGGTCGAGTTGAACCTATCAAGGGTCTTTTGACGATAATCGAAGCGTTTGCTTTACTCAATAAATCTCGGAATCCTCTGAGTAAAAAACTGAGGCTTATTGTTATTGGAGGAGGAAAAAAGGGCTCTGAACTTTCTTCTAATCTTGAGGTCAAACGCGTCAAGGCAGCCCTTGAGACTTTTGGTTTAACAGAAAAAATCGTTTTCCTGGGATCAAAAGTGCAAAAAGTATTAAAAGAATTCTATTCTGCTGCTGATGTACTGATTGTACCTTCACTGTATGAATCGTTTGGATTGGTTGTTGTCGAAGCACTGGCATGCGGTACTCCGGTACT
>CAZEWV010000308.1:0-3830 GCA_964516025.1 uncultured Eubacteriales bacterium | reverse complement strand
ACGGAATCCGGATCGTCTGGATTTGCCTGTCTTTTTAAAATAGCTCCAGTCAAGATGGGCCGGTATTTCGAGAATTCTTGCGCGCAGGAGTTGGGCCTTATAGATGATTTCCGGATTGACTTCCATGTCCATGGCCTTTAAGTTGAGAGTTTTTAAAAATTTCCGTTCATAAGCCCGGACCAATCCGGTAAGCGTTCGGATTTTTCCTGTGGCCATAAGGGAAAGCAGCCGGTTGGCCAATCTGCTCATTCTCTTTCTCAAAGAGGGGATATTTGTCAGTTTCCCTCCTTTCATGTACGGTGAAGCGATGACAATCTGTGCCTGTGTATTTTGTATTTCCTCGAGGAGAAGCTCAATATGTTCTGGTGAATAGCTAAGATCAAGATCAATAGTTACCACATAATCTCTCTGACATTTGTTAAATGCTGTCCTTAATGCTTGGCCCAACCCAAAGTTCACCCTGTGATGATACACATGGATATTTTTACGGTTTTGAGCAAAGTCCTCGGCCAGTTTCCCTGTGCTGTCCGAGCTGCCGTCGTTGACAACAATGATTTCCCAGGAAAATTTCTGTTCCAGAGACTCCATATAGGCATAAAGTATGCTCAGGTTTGCGGCGATTATCGATTCTTCGTTGTAAGCAGGCACCACAATCGATACCGAGGATTTTTGGTTTGTTTTAGGTGTTGATTCAAAATTCATTCGCAACCTTTCTTGCTCGGCAGTGTTTGATTGTTCCTGTGAGAGCGGAGCTTAATATTTGCTCCATTGCTCAAGATGTTCTGTGCCAACGTGCACATCCGAGTTAGAGTGAAATGTTTATCGAGCCTTTCGAGAACGGACCTGAAGAGGCAAAGTTTTTTTTCGGTGGGAATATCCATCCCAGGGAAAAAGGATAGCTCCGGCACCTGATCTCCACCCATCAAATCAAGCGGATGGAGAAGGAAGCTGGGGGAAAACCGGTTCCACTTACACAGTGTTATAGCTGTTTGAAGATAGGCTGTCATCAGAGTATCGGAAATCCGGCTTAAGTAGAGAAGGTAACTCAAATGGAAAGGCAGTTTGAAGAAGGGGATGGTGGTCACAGGAATTTCAAGAAGCCTGTCTGTTGATTCAAGATTCCAGAAAAATGGCTGCACTGGAAGTCTGCCTTGGCTGAAAGACCCAAACAGATTCCTTCTTTTTTTCTTCTCTTCCTCGGATAGCTTGGATTTTGAAAAATAATACATTCGGGCCAAAGGGCCTAGGTATGTCGGGAGGGTGGACGTATCGTAGATATATCCGTTTTCGGAAAGAACATCGAGAACGTCCATGCTCCAACTGAATCCAGGCCCTCGGAATCCGACTGGTTTTTCTCCGGTTGTCAAGGAGAGGAGTTCATCGGTTTTTACAATTTCCCTCTGGATATTTTCTTTGGTGTAAAGCTCGAGCCAAGATTCATGATGGAAAGAATGGTTTCCTACTTCATGTCCATGTTTTACAAGGGACTTTAAAAGATCTGTGTGTTGGACCATCGCCGCATCTTGACCGGTGACAAAAAACGTGATTTTAATGTTCAAGTCATCCAGGACATCCAGGACAAAAGGAATAAATCGTTCAAAATAAGACGGAAATTTTTCCCAACCGGGATCATTGTGAATTTTTTGATAAGCCCAGAGATTATCCAAATCCAGTGAGACACTGGCCAAGGTTTTTTTTGTATCTAGTGTATAAGTCATATCACTTCGTTTCATTCAATAGTTCATCCAAAGCTCTCTCAGTGAGTGCTAAGGTTTTGTTTACATTCAAAGTGCCGTCTGTAATAAAGGCTGAATTGACGGTATAAATCCCAGGGACCGATGTTCTGATTGAGGTGAAGGATTGGCCGTTATTCTGCTGGGGCGGGCTAAACACATATCTGTTTTTTGCTGTTCGAAAACTGGAAATGTCGCTCTGTCTCAGCTGTGGGAACATCTTGAGAAAAGCCTGGGTGAATTCCTGTTCTACCTTTTTGTCTGATGCTTCAAAAAGAGGATCATCGGAGGAAACGTACTTGGGCAGGTAGACCAAAGAATGTCCATTGTAGTCTCTGGGATCCGAGAGTGAAGTCATTTCGATTAAAGCCGTAAAAGGTATGCTGGTATCGGTGATGCTAGTGATATAAAAGCCTGAGAGAGGTCTTTTTACCAGCATCGATGGGCAGACTATCCCTAAAAAAGGAGTCTTGCTCAGACGTATTTGTTCTTCTTCGGACAAATCCGGACAGAGAGAAGCCATAAGAGGGGAGGGAACCGTTAGAACAACTTGGTCAAATATGTCTTTTTTCCCATTAATATCCGTAACTGAAATTTGACTGTTATGTGCAGTTTTGACGTTTTGGATAGGATGAGATGTTTTGATATGGACGCCTGAATCAAACAGATGGTCTCTAAATCTTCTAAGAATAGTCGCATAACCACCTGGTATATATCCAAATTTTTCTTCTTTCTGGCCTTGGTTCCTTGCAGAATACATCCTGGAAATGGTGGCCTGAATGAAAGAGGCGGAAGTTTCTTTATAGGCGTCTCCAAGCTTGGCGCGCAGGAGGGGAAGCCAGATTTTGTTGAATGCGGCCTTTCCTGACCATCGGATTAGCCATTCCTCTATGGTTTGGGTTTCGAGTTTATGTGTGTTTTTTATTTTTGAAGCGTAGTAGATGGTAAAACCAAGACGCATTTTGTTCCACATACTTAAGAGGGGGAAGCGTAAAAATTCCCATATATTTGACATCGAATAAAACCGGCCGTCGGCATAGAAACCACTTTTGACTTTCACCCAATGGATGCACTCGGCTAGTTTAATGTCCTGGAGCAGTCCTTGGGTTAAAGTATCCGATTGGAGGATGACATGGTAGTACTTATCCCAGACTAGATTTGAATCATTAAAGGAGCTGACAAGTCCACCAAGGCTTGATTCTGCCTCAAATATCGTGACTTTATGTCCTCTCTGGGCCATCCCCAGGGCAAGAGACATCCCAAGAATTCCACCGCCAACAATTCCCCAGGAAGATTTTGTTTCCATCTTTTTACAAGAGTTCTCTTATGGTTTCCTTTTGAACATAGTAGGACAGTCCACAAGCCGTGCAGATAGATTTCTGTCCCTCTTCAAGATGTCCTGTCGAGAATTTGTGTAGAACCGATCCACACCTGCAAACAAATCCAATGCTTCTAGCTGGATGCCCAACAGATAGATGGAAATCAGGAATGGATCGTGTCACGACCGATCCCATTCCCACCATGGCGAAACGTCCGATTTCCAGATTGCAGCCGATGACGCATCCGGCACCAATTGTCGCTCCTTCACTCACAAGTGTCGGGAGGGTGTTTTCGTCCGGGTTAGAAGTCTTGAGTTCTTTCAAATCTGACGTTGTAGCTCTTGGGAATCGGTCATTCGTAAAGATCGTTCCTGCACTGATCATGACGCCGTCTTCGATGGTGACGGCTGTGCAGATATACACCATAGCATTGATCTTGACCAGATTACCTATGTGGACATCGTAGGCAATCTGAGCTTTTTCTCCGATAATACACTCTCTACCGATTTGTGTGTTTTCGCGGATATGGACATTGTCCCAGATTTTGGTGTCCTCTCCGATTCTCACACCTTGTTCCACAATGGCTGTGGAGTGAACGTAAATACTCATTGTCTCTGGCCTTCGACTCTTTCGTAGAATGCTTTCTGGTGTTCTGAATACCGGTCCTTCTGGTCAATGGGAATCCATTTGTTTTCTTTGAGTGATTGATACCCAGCCTCAATGACTTTGACCGAGGCTAAAGCATCTTCATAGGTAATGATTAACAGTTCCTCTCCGA
>CAZEWV010000307.1:0-3839 GCA_964516025.1 uncultured Eubacteriales bacterium | reverse complement strand
CTTTCGACCGTGAAACCCATACCCTGGAAGATGTTCTCGATTCTCTCCTGAAAAACAACAAGAGGATGCGGCGAACCCCAATACCGGGAAATTCCTGGAAGAGTCAGGTCGGATTTGATGTCCACGGAGGTCTTCGGGGCGCTTACCGCCTCTTTTAGGTTGTCCAGTTTTTCCCGCACATCTGCCTTGAATTGGTTGATCAGCTGTCCCGCCTCCGGTTTGTCTCCGGGCTTGACCTTTTTCAGCTCTTCAAACAGGCTGGTCATGTGCCCTCTTTTCCGGCTCAAATAGTGGTTGCGGAGTTCCTGGAGTTCAAGCTCTGTTTTGACAGCGGCGGCATCCTTTTTAAAGCCTTTTCCGAGTTCTTCGATCTTGTCTTTCAGTTTTTTCATTCTTTCTGTTTAGTCGCTTAGGCCGCAGCCTCCTTGACTTTATCGACGATGTGCTCGAAGGTCTGAGGTGAATGGACCGCTAAATCGGCCAAAATTTTCCGGTCGATATCGATGTTGAGTGTTTTGAGCCCATGGATAAACCGGCTGTAGGACAGGCCGTTCGATTCGGAGGCCGCCTTGATCCGGATGATCCAGAGACGCCTGAAGTCCCGCTTGCGTGTCCGGCGATCTCTGTAGGAATATTGCAGGGCTTTTTCGACTGCTTCCTTGGCTGTGCGGTAGTTGCTGTTGCGCGCTCCATAGTATCCCTTTGCGAGTTTTAAAATTTTTGTTCGTCTTTGTCTTTTTTTTGTTCCTCTTGTTACTCTGGGCATTGTCTTCTCCTATATATCACAAAAAAACGATCCGCGTTTTCCGTGTTCTCCTAGTTCCCTTTTTACTCCCCTCCGTAGGGAGCGTTCCCAATTGAAAAAATGGCTTCCCTAAAAGCGGCCGGGAAGCATGTCTTTAACGTTTCCTCTATCCGCTTTACTGACGAGTCCCCGTTTTCCGAGATTCCTTTTTCTTTTAGGGCTCTTTTTGGTCAGCATGTGGCTTTTATACGCTTTATTGCGAACTATTTTTTTCTTTCCCGTTACTTTGAACCGCTTTTGGGCTCCCTTGTGTGTTTTTAGTTTTGGCATCTTTTCCTCCAGTTTTTACCGGGCTCAAAAGGGCAGATACAGCCCAACTCTGCTTACGGATAGTCCCATCCTGCTGTCC
The DNA here is from genome assembly GCA_964516025.1 of uncultured Eubacteriales bacterium. Taxonomy (GTDB): domain Bacteria; phylum Acidobacteriota; class Aminicenantia; order Aminicenantales; family Aminicenantaceae; genus JAUWVG01. The sequence goes on along the minus strand of CAZEWV010000307.1, from coordinate 2,685 downwards.
GAGTTCTTCCATGTCTTTAAAAACTCTATCCAGTATGTGGTAGGCCAATTCAGGCTTTGCTTTTTCTCTGCCTCGAAGCATCACTGTGATCTTTACCTTGTTTCCTTCCTTAAGAAAGCGTTCGACATGCCGGATCTTAAATGTGTAATCGTGGATGCTTATCTTCGGTCGAAACTTGATCTCCTTGATTTGGATCTGCTTTTGGTGCTTTTTTGCTTCATGAGCTTTTTTATGCAATTCGTACAAAAATTTTCCGTAGTCCATGATCCGGCCGACAGGGGGTGTTGCATTTGGCGCCACTTCCACAAGATCCAGGTCTCTCTCTTTGGCCAGAGCCAAAGCTTCCTGAAAGGGAAGGACTCCCAACTGCTTCTTTTCCTCATCGATTATTCTCATTTCAGTGGCTCGAATCATTTCATTAATCTTATGTGGCTTTTCCTTTCTTCCTCCACCGGGATAAAATCTACGTCTTCTGATGGTAGACCTCCTTTAAAAATTGACGCTCAATGATCTATTTTTAATCAATTCCCTGACTTTTTCAAGGAATTCATTCACGTTAATTTCGCCTTTGTCGCCTTCAAGATGAATTCTCAATGCGGCCGTTTGATTTTCGACCTCCTTATCTCCGACGATGAGAATAAGGGGAACTTTGCCGGTTTCGGCGTCCCGGATCTTGTAGCCCACCTTCTCACGGCGCGTGTCCACAGAAGCCCGAATATTATTTTTTCTGAATAGGACCTCTAAAGATTCGGCATATTCATGGTGGCGGTCGGCGATGGGGATTGTCAAAATCTGCACCGGTGCCAGCCAGAGGGGGAAATTTCCATTGTAGTGTTCGATAAGGATTCCGAAAAATCTTTCCAGTGATCCGAGCAGCGCACGGTGCACGAGATAAGGCCTGTGGACATTTCCGTCCTCACCGATATAGCCGAGATCGAACCGTTCGGCCAGATTAAAATCAAGCTGAATGGTGGTCAGCTGCCAGGACCGCTTGAGGGCATCCTTGATTTTGATGTCAATTTTCGGTCCATAGAACACACCTTCGCCCTCATCGATTGTGAAGTCCTGATCAATATCTTTTAGTGCGCGGGCCAAGGAGGCCTCGGCGTTGGCCCAGTCGGCTTCGGCACCACAAAATTTCTTAGGGCAGGTGGACAAAAAGACATCCAAATCGGTAAAACCGAATGTGCCCAGAATTTTTTTTGCCAGGAAAACAACACCCTTTATTTCTTCCTCGAGCTGGTCGGCCCGGCAGAAGATGTGGGCATCATCCTGGGTGAATCCCCTCACACGCAGGAGCCCGTGCAGGACACCGCTTCTTTCGTAGCGGTAAACCGTGCCCAGTTCTCCCCAGCGGAAGGGAAGGTCCCGGTAGCTGCGCTGCCGAGAATTGTAGACCATGATGTGAAAAGGGCAGTTCATGGGTTTGAGCTGATACTCGATCCCTTCGCTCAAGAGCGGGGGATAGAGAGCATCATAGAATTCGGTATGTCCGCTGGTGCGCCACACATCGAGTTTGGCTACATGGGGAGTGTTGAGGATGTCATAACCGGCATGGAAGTGCTCCTCATACCAGTACTCCTCTATAGCTCTACGGACAGCCGCTCCCTTGGGATGCCAGAGAATCAAGCCGGCCCCGAGGTTTTCATTAAAGCTGAACAGGTCGAGTCCGGGACCGAGTTTGCGGTGATCCCTTTTTTTGGCCTCTTCGACAAGATTGAGATAGATGCTCAAATCTTTCCTGGTAAAGAATGCGGTTCCATAGATTCTCTGGAGCTGAATACCCTTTTCATCTCCCTTCCAATAAGCCCCGGAAACGGACAGCAGCTTGAAGTTCTTGATGTGGCCGGAGGAGGGGACATGAGGTCCCAGACAGAAATCGATAAATTCTCCCTGTCTGTAGCAGGTGACTTCCGTGCCTCCCTTTTCCTCTATGAGCTCGACTTTGAGGTCCTGCCCCATGTCTTTGAACATTTTGATTGCGTCTTTTTTGGAGAGGACGACTTTTTCGATGGGGATATTCTGCAAGATCAGCTCTTTCATTTTATCTTCAATCACCGTCAAGTCATCGGGGGTGAAAGGTTCGTCTTTGAGGAAATCATAGTAAAATCCATTTTCGATATCGGGACCGATTCCAATCTGTGTGCCTGGGAATAGGGCAGTGACAGCGTGAGCCAGAAGATGGGCGGCACTGTGTCTGAGCACAGGTAGAGCGTTTTTATCCTCTGTATAGACCAGATGGATCTCAACATCTTCTGTCAAATCCTCGTAAAGGTCTCTCATCTGTCCATTTATCCGTGCAAGCAGAGGTGTCCTCTCCAGCTCCTGTGCTGAAAGAAAATCTCTAAGAGAGATGCCTTTTTCGACAGAATAAAGAGATCCCTCTAGTCTAATCTGTACCAATTGACTCACCTTGTATCTATATGCATTCAAGCGTGAAGGTTTTTCAAGCGTTTCCTACTAAGTTTCCTCTTGAATACTCACTCCTATCAAAATGGTAGGCGCGGAGGGTATCGAACCCTCGACTTCTTCCGCGTCAGGGAAGCACTCTACCACTGAGCTACGCGCCTTGCTTTAAAGCCTACATATACTAATGTCTTACCCCTTTAAAGTCAATAGAATGTGCCATCTTCTGCGCATCCCAATTTCCGTGATTTCAAGAACGAGTTCAAAAAAGTGAATAGA
>CAZEWV010000306.1:0-3855 GCA_964516025.1 uncultured Eubacteriales bacterium | reverse complement strand
CGGGTCTCTTGAAGATAGACCGCTCTCTCAAACAGTTCCTTGGCCGATTCCTGCATAACAAGACCAGAAAAAAGAAGAGAAACTCCCATCACCAATAATACCGCCATAAAAAATAATTTTTTTCGATTCATTTTTGTTCCTCCATTTTATGACATGTTTTTAAAATAAACATAACGGAGGATATTTTTGTTGAGGAATTATGGAAAAACAATGAAAAACCTTCCATAAAAAGAGATTTCATGTTTTTAATTCCTCCTTCAATCTACAAATTTGTATCCGATGCTGTGGACACTCTTGATATGCTGAGGCTTTGAGGGATTATCCTCAACCTTTTTTCGGATGTGAGCCATATGGCTGTCTACGGTTCTGTGCGAAACCGCCAGGTTGTCGGCGCCCCAAACAAAATCCAGAAATTCATCTCGGCTCACGACCTGACCTTTTCTGTCGATCAAAAGTCGAAGTATCTTTAGTTCAAGAGGAGTTAAGCCGAGGTCCAAACCATCCTTTCGGGACTCATATTTTTGAAAATCCAGTTCAACGCTCCCAAACCTGTAAATACTTATCTCATTTTGATAATCCTCAACCCGGCGGAGAAGAGCCTTTATCCGGGCTGACAGTTCCTTGAGACTGAAAGGTTTTGTGACATAGTCATCCGCCCCCAATTCCAATCCCAATACTTTGTCCACCTCCTCATCTTTAACAGTCAACATCAAAATAGGGGACGTCATTCCTTCCTGCCGAACTCTCTTACAGATCTCAAAACCATCCATCAAGGGAAGCATCACATCCAGTATCAGGAGGTCCGGTTTGATTTCTAGGGCCATTTCCAGGCCCCTCTCTCCATCGGAAGCGGACTCCACGTCATACCCCTTCTCTGACAAGGCATCCTGGAGAATCACCCGGATCCCAGGATCATCTTCAACAATAAGAATTTTCTTTTTCATAACTTATACATCTCCTGTCCGGATAGGCAGAATCAAAGACATCCTGCTTCCCTCTCCCGGTCGGCTCTGAACGATAATTTCCCCTTCATGAGCAGCCATAATATGTTTGACCAATGTCAAACCAAGGCCCGTCCCTGTCGGAGAGATCGATGAGGCTTTCTTTCCACGATAAAATTTTTCAAATATCTTTTTCTGTTCACTCTCAGGTATTCCGATCCCTTTATCTAATACGGCAATCTCGACCTTGCCCCCTTTCCGTTCCACCAAAACATCAATTCTTTTTTCTCTTTGTGAAAATTTAACCGCATTGTCCAGAATATTGTGAAAGGCCTGGTTTATAGCATCTCCATCCACATACACAGGAAAACTATTGTTTTCCATTTGAAGTTTTACAACAAAACCGGAAAGTTTGTGTTCTCTCTCAAAACTGGCCACCTCTTCTTGAACCAGTCTGCCGAGATCCATGGATATCGGCTTATATGTCCTTTTTCCTTCTTCGATTTTTGTAAAATCCAGAACATTTAAAACGAGCCTTTTTAGACGATCGGAATCATGCCTGAGAATCTTGTAATATTCCCGGACTTTGTCCGGATCTTTATTTTTCCCTTCTAAAAGATGCTCCAGAATCGCTCCCATTGATGTCAGGGGGGTTTTAAATTCATGAGAGACAGAGGCAATAAATTCCGATTTCAACTGCAGAAGATTCATTTCCTGCGCAAGTAATCGTATGATAAGACCCGATCCAAAAAAGAGAATTAAAAGCAGAGTCAAAATCATCCAGAAAAAGATGTTTTTGTACAAAACAAATCCGGATCCAGAACCTTCACTCTGATAGAGTTCCACTCTCCACGGCGGAAAATTATCAAGGAAGATATCAGTAAAAATCGGCCTCTCCGCATCCATATTTTCTTTGCCAAAGATAATGTCCTCAGTTTGATTGGAACGGAGAAGAACAGAGAAACCCTTTGGCGGATTATCTGCAGACAGAGTCTCTGAATTTTTTGTCAGATCACGGGTTCTTAAGAGAGACCCTAGAAATTTAAATGGGGAATCAGGATTTCTCCCATCCACAGGGACTAAAAGCAGAAGAACATCCTGATTTTTGTGCTGAAAAGCATTTTTTTGGATCTGAATTGAGGTTCTGTTTGAGTTATACGATCCGTCTCCAGCATCAGGCAGGACATTTTGACTGGCCAATTCAATCAGATCCCAAATTTCTAATTTCTCTTCTATTCTTTGATCCAACTTTGCAATTGTAACTATAAAATCATCAGGTACTTCCTGCTCTACATCTTCAGAGACCATTTCATTTCCGAGTTGTTTTAGAGTGGCTGCATACAGCCTGACCTGACTATCATCTAGTGACCAAGCCTTTTCTTCGAGCCTCCTGTAAGAGTTGACAAATTCAGCGTACAGATCTTTATAATTTCCGGAAGACAAAAGTATATTCAGCATTTCTAGCCTGGAGGCAAATTCTAATGAGCGGCCGGATTCAGTGAAAAAATCCGAATAAAGATCAAAAAGTGTCTGATAGGCATCCAGAGCATTCTCTTTTTCATTTCGTTTAATTTCACATCTTGCAATTCGATTTAAAATCCAGGCTTTGACCTGATTGTTTTTGACTTTGCTTTCAATCCGCCGATATTGGACAATCGCATCACGGTAATTCTTTTGACGGAATTCGGCTATCTCGGCCACACTAAGATCTGGCTGAATTTTCGTCCATTCATCCGGGACAATCAAGAGACCTTGTGTCAGAGGAAGAGACTGATAAGCTGGAAACCAGGTTTCTCCCGCTTGACTCCAGATAACAATTTCTCCAAAAAGTGGCTCATCCCTTAATTGATCTAATATGGCATTCCTGATTTCAGAATAATCCTCTTTGGAAAAAGCCTCATTTTTTGAAAGATCCATCAAATTTGTCGAAATTTTCTCGATTGAATCTTGAATTTCACTTTGGATTTTCCTGACATAAGCCTTCTGATCCTCAAGAGTCTGCTGTTGAAGCTTGAATTTTTCATTCCGCAGCGCTTGTATTCCAAAAAAAGCAAGGAAAATAGAGGGCAGGAATACAACAACAAAAAAGATGATCAAGACTTTTTTGTTTTGCGAAAGAACTAATTTGAGGTTATCTAGCATGAATTCCCATGCCTTATATTTAACTGATTCATACTATATCAGGAAACTTAAACAGATGTTAAGGAAATGTGGAAATCCATAGGATTCTCGTCCCCTTTTCCTTTATCCTGAATATCTGAAAGGATCTGAATGTCATGACCATTTCAGAAGCGACAGGAAATAGTTGACTGCCTGATAGACCATTATGTGTTATAATCTTTTTGAGTAAAAAGAAAGATGAAGTCAAGAATTGAAAAAGATGAGTTGGCAGACCTATGTCGAAAGTACAACATTCAATTACTCGTATTACATGGTTCTCAAGCCAAAGGAAATGCAGGGGATAAAAGTGACATCGACATTGGCATTTTAAGTCATGTAAAACTGGATCTAGATAATCAGCTAGCTCTTTTAAGTGATTTTGGCGAGATATTCGGAGAGAAATTCGATCCGGTCTTTTTAAACGGAGCCGAACCTCTTATCAGCTACCAAGTCGCACTCCATGGAAAACCCTTATTTGAAGAAAAAGAAGGGATTTTCCAGCGCTTCAAAATCCAAGTTATAGCCAGATATATGGATTCTAAAAAGTTCCGGATAATGGAAAAGCTTTATCTGAAACGAGCGGTCGGAAAAATATAAGTTATGATTGACCCAGATTTAGTACGGCGAAAACTGGCCCGGTTAAACATGTATCTTGAAAAATTAAAGCCTATTGCAGAACATACATTTGAGGAATACAGATCTGACTTCTATATGAAAACTTCTGCTGAAAGGCTGATTCAGTTAATAGTGGAGT
>CAZEWV010000305.1:0-3862 GCA_964516025.1 uncultured Eubacteriales bacterium | reverse complement strand
CAAATTTATCTCTATAAATATCAACATAATCTGTAGTATTTATGTGGCCTGACCCCCAAATAAACAATTGATTATATGGAACAAAAGTTTTATTCTACTCAAAAGTGACATCCACGATGGAGGGCGTCATGAGGGATAATCCAATTTACTCTCTCTTTTTAGTTCTATTTTTAACGGTTTTAATGACAGGATTCATCACATGTAAAAAATCATCGGAAGAGGAAGAATTTGGGACCAGCATGAAGGCCGAGACTACAGAGCAGTTTGATGCGCGCATGGCCTGGTGGCGAGAAGCCAGGTTTGGACTCTTTCTCCACTGGGGACTCTATTCCATCCCTGCGGGGGAGTGGGAAGAAAAAACCAATCATGCCGAGTGGATCCTGACGACTGCCCAGATTCCTGTCGAACAGTATGAAACATTTGCGCCTCACTTTAATCCCGTCAAATTTGATGCCGCCGAATGGGTTAGGATGGCCAAAGATGCTGGCATGAAGTACATTGTGATCACCAGTAAGCACCACGACGGTTTCAGCCTTTTTGATTCAAAAACCTCAGACTATGATGTGATGGATTCCACACCGTTTAAGCGTGATATCCTCAGAGAACTGGCCGAGGAATGCCGTAAACAGGGACTCAGGATCTGCTGGTATCACTCTATTATGGACTGGCATCATCCCGATTACCTCCCCAGGAGGGAATGGGAAAAACGGTCTGCGGAGGGTGCCGATTTAGACCGTTATGTCGACTATATGAAGGCCCAAGTCAAAGAACTTGTCACCAATTATGGGGATATCGGTGTCCTTTGGTTTGACGGCGAATGGGAAAGCACCTGGGTCCCGGAAATGGGAAGAGATCTCTATGAATTTGTCCGTGCGTTACAGCCCGATATCATTATCAATAACAGGGTAGGGAAGGGACGTGCCGGAATGTCGGGAACCTATGATACCGAGACCGCCATGGGGGATTTTGGAACTCCTGAACAGGAAATTCCTGCAACCGGTCTTGGGTATGACTGGGAAACCTGCATGACCATGAATAACCACTGGGGATACAATAAAAATGATGATAACTGGAAATCCGAAGAGGACCTCATCCGCAAGCTCGTCGATATCGCAAGTAAGGGTGGAAACTTTCTGCTCAATGTGGGGCCAACAGCCGAGGGTCTGTTCCCCCAGCCTTCCATAGACCGGTTAAAAGCAATAGGGGAATGGATGAGAGTTTATGGAGACAGTATCTATGGTACGACGGCCAGTTTGTTTTCCCAGCTGACCTGGGGACGCAGCACAACCAAAGGACAGAAGCTCTATCTGCAAGTCTTTGATTGGCCGGAGGATGGTGTGCTTGAAATTCCGGGGTTGGTCAACCAGCCTGAAAAAGTTTATCTTCTCAATGGGCCAGTACATGACTTTTCTGCGGTCTATCAGTATGGTTCGACTAAGTTAAGAGTTCCACAACAGGCCCCGAATCCAATCGTCTCTGTTATTGTCCTGGAATTTTCGTCTCCACCCGAAGTTGCCCATTAATTATGAAAAATGGACAAAGGTGAAACATTCCGGGATGTGGGAGTCGTAGACTCCATGTTTATTAAAAGCCCATCCGAATGAAGGATCGGCGGCTGTTCCATCAGGATTAAAGGCTTCGAAGCGGGAAAAATCCATTCTCCAGATGTCTCCGTCTTTGGGAGGCAAGGGACGTCCTTGAGCTAAAATATCCATGCCTTTCCAGGGAAAAGCCAGTTCAACGGTCCATCCTTTATCGACATCTGAGTTATCGTTAAGTGTACCATCGATCCTTACTGCTGTTTTAAGCCCCGGAAAATCCCAATCCATAAACGCCCATCTCCTGCCCCTTGGATGTTTATTATATCGGGACAAATCCTGGAAACCACCCAGCATATCCACCGTGTTGGTCTGGAGGTCAAATTCCGATCTGTCAAAATAGCTTCCTTTTTTGTGTACATCCTGCCAGATGTAGAACACTTCATAGATTGTCCCCAATGCATTGATCTGAAATTCATAGTAGCAGTCCGGTCCTGCGATAAACATTTCAACATCGTTTTCTAAATAAACCGGAGAGTCCCTTTCGGTGAATCTGGCCTGGACTTGAGGTTCTTCAACCCAGAATCCGACATACAGGTATTCATTATCCCAGAGAGCGGCCATACACGTATCTAAAAAACCAGGTTTTCCAGTTACAAGATCCACGAATTGTGGTGATTTTTCGACTTTTTGCCAGCAGTCTTTATCGAGATTCCCGTCAATGAAAACTGTATCTTTTGTTCGATTACATATGTAGTGACCGATTTCTTCTTTTCCACATACATATCTCTGAGTCATTCCGATGCTCTTTTTGTATTTTTCTATTCTAATATTTCTTCCTCTCAACGTCCAATCCCATTTACCAATTAGAAAGCATCCACATTTCCGTGATTTCAAGAGAGAGTTCTCCGTGAAGTGACTAGAAATTACGCTTCGTTTTCCCCAGTTAGGTGCATTGACTTTGTGAGGGGCGGATGGTAAAAGCTTATTAAGAGGTTATCTGAGGAGATTTATAATGAAAAGGACTTGTTTATTGGTGTTTCTACTTTTAATGATAGTGGTAATGTGCTGTATTGTTACAGCTGCGCAAGAGACAGAAAATATCCCGCGGCCCGAGTACCCAAGACCTCAGTTTTTTCGGTCTTCGTGGATAAATTTAAACGGCGACTGGACATACACTTTTGATTTCGGAAAATCCGGGAAACAGAGGGGACTTGCCGACAGTAAGGGATTTGAAGAGAAAATCACCGTGCCCTTTTGTCCGGAAAGTCCTCTTTCGGGAGTCAATTATAAAGATTTTATCGATGCCATGTGGTACCAGAGAGAAATTTTTGTTCCAGGTGATTGGACGGGCAGTAAAATCCTCCTTCATTTTGGAGCCGTGGATTATCAAGCGGAAGTCTTTATTGACGGAGTATCGGTTGGTAAACATTGGGGCGGAACCTCCTCATTTCATTTTGATATCGCTCCCTATGTGACTACAGGAAAATCGCACAGCCTTATCTTTTTAAACAACGAGCCTTATTATCTCCGCTTGATTCTGGATCAGGGATTCTATCCGGATGGTATCTGGACGGCCCCCAGCGATGAAGCATTACGAAAAGATATAGAATTATCCCAGAATGCGGGCTTTAACGGAGCACGGCTCCACCAGAAAGTTTTTGAAGAACGGTTTCATTACTGGGCGGACAAGGTGGGCTATCTGACCTGGGGGGAATCCTCTTCCTGGGGATTCGATATCACCAGCGATAGTGCGGCCAGAAATTTCCTGACCGAATGGGAAGAAATAGTTGTCCGGGATAGAAATCATCCCTCTATTATCGCCTGGACTCCTTTTAACGAGACATGGGGTGGGGGAGAACATCTCGAACGCTTGATCAAAAATACTTATTCTTTAACAAAAAACCTAGATCCTACGCGTCCGGTGAACGATTCCAGCGGCGGTTTTCATATTCAAACCGATATCTGGACAGAACACACCTATGAACAGGACCCAAAAAAGCTCTTCGACCTGCTCTCTCCCTCTTTGGAAAACGGGGTGTGGCGCCGCAGCCCCAAAAACAGCATTCCATACGGAGGCCAGCCCTATCTGATAGACGAATATGGAGGGATCAAATGGATTCCTACATCGGAACTGAAGTACGCAGAAGATTCCTGGGGATATGGAACGGATCCCAAGGCGTTGGAAGAGTTTTATGAAAGGCTCGAAGCCTTGACCGATGTTTTACTTGGATTTGAGCACATCTTTGGATTTTGTTACACTCAGCTCACAGATATTGAACAGGAACAGAATGGGATCTATAATTATGATAGGACAGAAAAAT
>CAZEWV010000304.1:0-3883 GCA_964516025.1 uncultured Eubacteriales bacterium | reverse complement strand
CGGGCGAAACCGGTGTACTCCTGACGCATTTCAAGGCTGTCCGGTTGGACAAAGCCGTAGAAACCTGGATGGGGTTCACGGCTTAAGACATAGTAGAAGGATACGCCTTTTGTATTATAAGCTTTGTGTAGTGCCTCCACACGGGAGATCTTAGCACGCCAGGGCGGTCACGTGCAGCCTCCCCACTGAACGATCAGCAGGGTGTTCTGGTAGAGATTGGAAAATGGAATGTGGTTGAGCTTTTCGTCATAGATCTTAAGGTCAGGGACTGTTTCTTTCACTTTAGGAGACCTTTCATCCCAGGGGGGTCGCTGCCTGCGCTGAGTAGCCGTACACAGGACACTGGCCACGAGCACAAAGACTACAACCCAGAGGAAGATGGGATTTCTGAGTTTTAGCATAAGCTCCTCCTTGTAAGGATTCCCTGAAAAATTGGGTGTTGCGAGATGTAAAAAATGTACAGCATTTTAAACACGAAGAAATTATAAAAAAATAGATTGGGATTAGCAACTATAATTTCTATAATTATTATCTGTCTCTACTAAAATTCGGCACCCAATGGTCTTGATAATATCCGATATTATCGATATCGTAATCAAATTTTTTTCCATCTGTCTCTATGATCAGATCGGCGAATTTTTGGACCCGATTGGCGGATTCTTTAATTTTTTTTTGGGGATTGATCAGCATCACAAAAACTCCAGGTTGAACTGCCAGCCGGAAGCGGTTGGATTCGGCGACGATGACGGAATCCGCAGGAATAATATCTAAAAGTGCCCGTGCTCCTTCATCGAGACTATCTTCCAGGACAATGAGCCAGTAAACCTTTTTGGCCCCAGCCTTGAGAAGCAGAGAAGTGTCTTTTTCAAGACTCCCGTCCTTTTCTTCCCGGATAAGATAGTTGCCTTCGATCTCAGAACATACAGTGCAGTCTTCTTTGCCATGAGGGCAGGTTTTGGCCTTTTCTTCGATGGTGGTGATTTTTAGGCCGATGATGTCCGTAAAAAATCGGTTTCTTTTTATTATAGAAGTGGCCAGGTGTGTTTTACCAATATTTCTTCCTGAAGAACCGATAAGCAGCATGTGGGGATAGGAGATGAGTTGTTTTTTCATGGAACTCCTGTTCGTGAATAATCCAGGTTTTGGGATTAGGAAAAACACCCCAGTTGGCAGCGAATAATTTTTATGTCTTCAGCATTACAGATGTCTCCGATGTCTTTAAGGGAAATGTTGAGTTCTTCAGCCAGTTGGAACGCTCTCTTACAGGGAAGTTTTCCCAGGCCGTCAACTTCGGCGGCTGCATCTTTAATTCTGTTTGTGATGTCTTCTTTCATTCGAAATGTCCTCCTGAGGTCATTATATCACCATGAATCCTTGTTTCCTATTTAACTTGGATTCTTCACGATATGGATGTCATCAACCAAAGTAAAAAAATGATGATGCCAACAAGTATCCAGCTTCCGCCAAAACCGAGGGCATCCATTTTTGTGGGTTTGAGGATCTCCCATTGAGATTCAGGAAAAAGCTTCTGATGCCTGTATTTATCGGGATTTCGATAGGCTTCTTCCAAGACTTTTTCCTCTTCGTTTTGATTTTTTTGAACGGGTGTATGCATCTTGGCGAAGAATCTATCCAGATGTTTTTTTGAGAGAGGTTTGGTGATAAAAGAGAGGAGAAATAAGAGAACAAAGGGAAAAATGGCGTCGAAGAAAAAACGCACGGCCACAAGCTGTGATTTTTTCATTTTAGAAAAATCCGGACCGAACCAGCTCAAGACCCAGATCTCCGCATGGAACCTGCCCAATCCCACTTTAGGAGAACTTGGATCAGCCGGATTTATCCGGGCAATTTTGTCAAAAAAGATTCCTGTTGGCGCGATAACATGCTGCTTTTCTATGGATTGACCGATGAATTCAGCCCCTCCGGATTCAACATCTTCAGTCAAAGCTTTGGTTGTGACTTGTATTGTTTTAGGTTTTGTTTCGACCAGGAAAGCAGGATTGTGTTTGGCCCAATTGAGGGACTGGAAGAGGTTGGGGATGACCGCATAAATTAAGATGCAGATGACCACCTGGATGAAAACGGCCTTTTTTGTCAATCTGCGCCAGACAAATCCCAGCCATATGGAGGCACCAAAAATTGCGGGAATAGAAATGATGTATTTAAACAGTTCGAGGAGGTTGTTGATAAAAAGGGCAACGGCAATTCCCCCTAAGAGTGTGATTGCGATGATGATTCTTCCGATAAACATATAGTGTTTCTCTGTTTTTCCAGGCCGGAAAGGCAAATAAAGATTATTAATGAAAAGAGCCGAGTAGGATATGGCGCCGGCATCCAATGTGGACATATTGGCGGCTAGAATACCGACCAGCATGAGGCCGATGGCACCCGGAAACAGCAGGTCTTTAGTCATAAATCCCCAGATAAGATCGGGATCGCTGATTTTGCCCATATAGAGGCCTATGGCCAAAAGACCGGCAAGAGCCCAAAAGATCATGATAAATCTTTTAAAAAACATGCCGGCGATCATGCCGAAGCGGGCGGTCATTTCATTTTTAGCGGACCCGGCTGTTTGCATACCCGGAGCGACCGCAATAATGGAAACAAGATTGGCCATCACCATGGCCAGGATCGTATACCATGCATATTCACTCATGGTGACCGAGCCGAACAATTCGAACATCCAATCAGGGACCGAAGCATGAAGACCAGAGAATCCATTGATTCTGGCCAGACCGATAGGGATAAGGATGAGGGAAAAGATGATGATGAGCACTCCCTGGATGGCGTCGGTGATAGCGGCCGCTCGAAATCCTCCCATCATTGTGTAGATGCCTACGATAACGGCGTAGATGAAATAGAAGAGAAGGGGATTGGTGTAGGAGATAAAAGAGTGAAGCTCTCCGCGTTTATTTTTTTCGTTGAGCATTTCATATCGAACTTGTTCGTCTGCGGTAAGCGTGTTTGTGGACTGGGCTCTCAGTTCCTGGTATTCTCGGAATTGTTCGATACTCAACCGCTCTTCGGTGGAACATTTTTCCAGAGGTTTGGGTGTCATGGCCATCATGGTCTTGGCTGCGATCATGTAGCCAATGCCGCCGCCCAAAAGAGACATCAGGAGGATAAAAACAGCATAGCTGGCCCCGAGGGACTTGCTGTTGAATCTCTCGGTGAAGAAATCTCCGATGGTCGTCAGGCGCACACGGCGGAAAAAGTAAGTGGTATACCAGTAAAATGGGGTTAGAAAAAGAACAAGGTACTGGATCCACATTCCTCCGATACCCTGACGGTAAATCTCTCTGGATACCGCCACAGCCTGGTCTGCGTTTGTGGAGCATCCAAAGTTGAGGAAAAACTGATAAAATTTTCCCAGGCCCCGCCCTGCAAGATAAAAATCCCCTAGGCCCTTAGTTTTTTTCCCCGATCTTCTCCCCAGCCAGAGGATAACGGCAATGTAGAGGGCGATGATTCCCAGGTCCAGAATATTTAATCCCCAAATGTGCATGTTGCGGTTCTCTCTCCCGTGTCCCTTGTTTTTTACATAGCTGGTGTTTTAAAGTCAAATCCTTTCTCTCATTGACTTAGTACTATCTCTGTGCAAAAATCCCTGTTTCATATTAAACGATAAGATAAAGATGTTTTTTCCCCAAAAGAGATTCCTGAGTGTCTTTTTTCTGGGGATTTTTCTTTGGATTGGTTATATAACACCGGTTTTTTCAAACGAGAAAGCCGGAGTTCCGGAAGCCGAGGTCCTTAGGTTATCTTCAAGTGAAACGATTCGATTGGACGGTCTTCTGGATGAATCTTTCTGGGGGAGGGCGGTACCCATTGGGCCATTCCGTATGGTGGAGCCGGATGAAGATGCAGAGCCGAGTGAAAAGAC
>CAZEWV010000303.1:1162-3905 GCA_964516025.1 uncultured Eubacteriales bacterium | reverse complement strand
CTGGTTCCTGAAAGAGAATTTGATATGGACAAGGTTCTCGAAGAAATATCTGCAGGCTACAAAATAGGCAAGATCAGTTGGATTATCATTGTGGCCGAAGGGAAAGCCAAGGCGCAAGATGTGGCTCAAACAATCATTGAAAATACGGGATATGAAACAAGAGTGGCTGTACTGGGATATATTCAGAGAGGAGGCTCTCCTACGGCTCTGGATCGAATTATGGCTGCACGATTGGGAAGTTTTGCTGTTGATGTTTTAAGGAGGGGGGAGAGTGACAAATGTGTGTGTGTGAACGAAAACAGGCTTAGTACAATCCCGTTAGAGGTCGCCATCCAATCCAAACAGATTGAATTAGAAAATTATTACAGATTGATAAAGATACTGACATAAGAATGAAATATCACGGAGAGTGAGATTACGATGATTTATAAAAGTAAAGAGGAACTGTTTTTTCAAGGCAACATTCAAATTGAAAACGAAAGTCTCAAGATTATCGACCTGGACTTATTTAAAGAGGAGATTGTCGAAAATCTTATAGAGACCATCATTAATAGTGACTCCATCCCTCTCAGAGAATTGTGCCACAGTGTAGTGAAAGCAGCGGCTAAAGAATTCGGGGTTTTTCCCTCTTCCATTCAAAATCTGTATGAGGCGAGAGCAAAGGAGGGGATAACACACTTCACTGTCCCAGCAATGAATTTGCGGATTTTAACCTTTGATTCGGCAAGGGCGGTATTTAGAGCAGCAAAAAAAATCAATGCCGGAGCTTTTATTTTTGAGATCGCTCGAAGTGAAATGTCTTACACCGAACAAAGACCTCGGGAATTTTCCTCATATATTTTTCTGGCGGCCATAAAGGAGGGTTTTATTGGTCCGATCTTCCTTCAAGGAGATCATTTCCAGGTGAATGCACAGAATTTCCTTCAAAATAAGGATCGAGAGATCAATAATCTTAAAGATCTGATTTCTGAAGCCATTGAGGCCGGTTTTTACAATATCGATATTGATTCATCCACATTGGTCGATTTGTCTGAGATGAGCATCAAGAGTCAGCAAGCATTAAACTTTGATGTGTGTGGAGATTTGACAAAATTTATTAGAGAACAACAATCTGTGGGACTCGAAATTTCTATCGGGGGTGAGATCGGGGAAGTTGGAGGAAAAAACTCCTCGCTTGAAGAACTCAATGCCTTTATGCACGGATATCTTTCTAAGATCGACGGATTAACGCCGATCTCTAAGATTAGCGTTCAAACGGGGACATCCCATGGAGGTCTTGTGAATCAAGATGGATCGATCGCAGAAGTTAAAATAGATTTTAACACCTTAAAAGCTTTGTCCCAGATGGCAAGGATTGAATTTGGAATGGCCGGGGCCGTCCAGCATGGCGCATCAACATTACCTGAAGATTCTTTCTCCTTGTTTCCGGAGTTCGAGTGTGCAGAGATTCATCTCGCCACACAGTTTCAAAACATCGCTTTTGATCTGTTTCCGATTTTGTTGAAAGAAAAAATTTATCGCTGGCTCCATGAAAACTGCGCAGATGAAAAGAAACCTGATCTGTCTGAAGAACAATTTATCTATAAAACAAGAAAAAAGGCTTTGGGTCCGTACAAAAAAGAAATCTTTTCTCTGCCAGACGAAATAAAGGAGAACATCTCTTCGGCTCTGGAAGATGAGTTTCTCTTTCTTTTTGAGCAGCTGAATATAAAGGATACACGAGTTTTAGTCGATAAATATGTCAAATTCCGCTAGGTAGGAAAGATGTATTCTGAATGGAATGCCGAAGGGGGGACTCGAACCCCCACGAGCTAAACGCTCACATGGCCCTCAACCATGCGTGTCTACCAAATTCCACCACTTCGGCAATTTGAGTGGCCGTGTTGTTTCAAAAATCTATTTCTTTTTCTTGGCTTTAGGAGGTGCGGTTTTTTCCTTTTCTTGAGCTTCTTGTTTGACTTCTGCGGGGGGTTTGATATCCGTGCTCTCAGTTTTTGTTGCGGGAACGGTGGTTCTCTCGGCTATTTCGGCCTCTTCACCTCTTACAACAGAACGTGAACCACTTTTTGAGGAGAGAATCCACAGCCCCATCGATGTGACCATGAAAAGAATAGCGGAGATTGTGGTCGCTTTTGCCAAGATGGAGGTGACACCCCGGGGCCCAAAGACCGATTGACTACCCGCTCCACCAAAGGCGCCGGCTAAATCTCCAGCCTTTCCTGATTGAAGCAGGACCGCTATGATTAGAATCAAGCAAACCACAATATGGACAATCGTCAATAATGCATTCATTTTTCTTTATACGCTCTTATTCCTTCTTTAATAATTTCTGCGAATGAGTCAGCTTTGAGTGAAGCGCCTCCAACGAGCGCCCCGTTTATGCCTTTTTCCGACAAGAGGGAAAAAGTATTATCAGGCTTGACCGATCCGCCGTAAAGGATTATAGCACACGAGCTTACATCATTTCCATATTTTTCTGCCAATATATTTCTCATGAAATTATGGACGTCTTCAGCTTGATCCGGAGAGGCGGTGAGTCCTGTCCCGATAGCCCAGATGGGTTCATAGGCAAAAACAATCTTTCTGGAATCTTCGGTTCCTATGTCCTCCAAACCTTCTAAAATCTGAGATTTGACTTTCTCCTTGGTTTTTCCATTTTCCCTTTCTTCGAGAGATTCGCCCATACAAAATATGGGTGTCAGTCCGTGGGATAAAGCGGCTTGGATTTTTTTGTTTACGGTTT
>CAZEWV010000303.1:0-1062 GCA_964516025.1 uncultured Eubacteriales bacterium | reverse complement strand
AGTTTCCAGTTTCCTGCAATAAAGGGTTTTTTGTTCGTAAGAGTCATCTTTTTTACTCCGATAAAACTTCGATTCCGGGTAGGGATTCTTTTGCTATGTATTCCAGGGACGCTCCACCTCCTGTGGAGATATGGGAAATATGTTCACTGACTCCGGCTTTGTGTACGGCTGAAACGGAATCTCCACCACCGATGATGGAAAGAGACTCTGAAGCTGCAACAGCCTTAGCGATTTGGGTTGTTCCCCGGGCGAATGAATCGATCTCAAAAACTCCCATCGGGCCGTTCCAGAGGATTGTTTTAGCTCGACGGATGATGTCAGAATAGGCTTTGACTGTCTTGGGGCCAATATCCAAAGCCATCAATTCTGATGGAATAGGAAATGAATCGAGGATCTGAACTGTATCGTTTTCATCCATGGACTCAGCAATGATATGATCTCGGGGAAGCTGAAAGTTGACATCTTTTTCCCCGGCTTTGATCAGAATTTTGTTGGCCAGTTCAAATCTATCTTTTTCAACAAGCGATTGACCCACCCCGTGTCCCTGAGCGGCAAAGAATGTGTAGGCCATGGCACCTCCGATGAGAATATCATCGGCTTTTGTCAGAAGGTTTTCGATGACAGGGATTTTGTCGGAGACTTTCGCCCCTCCAAGGATGGCCACTAACGGCTTTTCTGGTGTATGGATAATTTTATTTAAAAATTTGACTTCTTTTTCAACCAGAAATCCAGCTGCTGCCTTTTTAACAAATTCGGTTATGGCCACTACTGAGGCATGGGCTCTGTGACAAGCCCCAAAAGCATCATTGACGTAATAATCTATTTCTTTGGCCAACTCCCTGGCAAAATCGGGATCATTGGATGTCTCTTCAGTATAGAACCTCAGGTTTTCAAGAAGCAGGATCTGGCCGTTGAGGAGATCCGATTTGAGTTTGTCCACTCGAGTTCCGATCACATCAGGGGCAAGGATGACATCGCGGGCCAGACGACGTGCCAGCCGTTCGGCAACAGGTTTGAGGCTGAATTGTGGAAGGATTTGGCCTTTTGGACGTCCGAGATGTG
>CAZEWV010000302.1:0-3924 GCA_964516025.1 uncultured Eubacteriales bacterium | reverse complement strand
TTGATCGGATTTTTCTTGTTTGAAGTGAAATAAAACTTAGGTAATAATAGTATATTAATAAAAGGAGATGAAACCATGAAAAAAGAAAAATTATCTGTTCCGTTTTTATTTTTGAAAGTCCTGATAATGGCTGTTATTTTCGCCAACTTCGCTGTGCCCACTCTATTCGCAGAGGAAAAAACCTATGAGCTTAAATATCAATTGGCAAAGGGTACAAAAATTACCATGACAAGTTCAGGTGAGGTCAACAGCGTTATGGATCAAATGGGAACCGAAGTGGTATCGGATATTTATGGAGAAGCAGTAGACATCTTTGTCATTTTATCTTCCAATAAAAAAAAGGGGCTCACCTTAGAATATGAGTTTGGAGAGAGATCACAGGACATGGATAGTGCGATGGTATCAGATAGTACGGATTTTTCTGAACTGATCGGCAAAAAAGTGAAATTTGTTCTTTTACCAAACGGGAAAGTCGAAGGTTTTGAAGGATTTGATGGTCTGCCGGAAATCACTTCGAGCTGGGGTGATGAGCTGAATGAAGAGACATATATACTTGGAGTGAAAACAACTTTTCCACTGCTCCCAGATGGACCTATAAAAATTGGAGACACTTGGTCCGACACTCAAGCTATGGATGTTCCACAAGGAAGCAATGTTCTGAAATTAGAAAATAATTTCACTTACACGCTGATTGAGGAAACGGAAAAAGATGGTTTTGATTGCCTGAAAATTGAAATGACAGGAACGTCCAGCCTCAGTGGCGATTTTGAACAGAGCGGAATGGCGCTTTCAATTGAGAGAGAAGAGACATCTACAGGAACACTGTATTTTGCATACAAAGAAGGGATGTTTATCAGTTTTGAATCTGAATCGCTGGGTGAAGGAATTATCTATGTCCCATCGGCCGGGGTGGAAATTCCTCAGACGAACATTACAAAAGGGAGCCTAACTGTCCGGATCGAGAAATAGTTCAGGAGATTATTGGTCACTGTGTAAGAGGTCATGTTCAGCTATGGGATTTTGCTGAATCCCAGCTTTTGCCTCAGCTCTTGATTGAGCTCATCCGATTCCAAAAACAGCTCTGGTAGTGTTCCCAGCCAAACAGCTTCCCTCCAATTTATTATTTTTCCGGTGTGTGCGCTCCAAAGCGCATCCGGATGATTTTAGTCTGCCCATTTGAGTGCACAAGGGCGATAAAGAAATTGTCGTAGGTGACGTCATTGAGATTTTCGTAGTTTTGGCGGCCGGCCAGTTCATTGGCCAGTATTGGGATGGTGTTGGAATGCCCGACAATGAGCACTGTTCCTCCGGAATTGGAATTTAAGACCTTTTCAAGAAAGTTTCTTTCGCCGGGTTTATAGTTTTGAATTTTGAGGTTTTTATCTTTGGCCGTGGGGAGGCTGGTCTGTTGTGTCCTTTTATAGGGGGTCGAGTATATAGCGTCGAGTTCGACGTGTTTGAGAATGTACATCAATTCATGTGCTCTAGCCTCTCCTTCGGGAGTCAGAATCGGGTCATTCGAGCCGTCTTTGATCTTTTCGGCGTGCCGGACCAGAAATAGAGTTGTTACAGAATCCTGGTTAGTGAAATGGCTGTATCCCGGTATCATCAAGCCAAAACAAATTAGAAATAAAAAAAATGGAAAAAGTTTGCCTTTTTTTTGTACATTCCTTTTCATCTCATCTATCCTCAATGTCTTTGGCCTTAATTTCTAGTTCCAACCCATTCGAAAGGGAAGGAATCACTTTTAGTGACCGCTCTTGCCTGCCTTCTCATTGTTTTGCTTAAAACAGAAGCGACGTCTCCATATATGAGCCAGACTCCGGTTCCGCTCATCTCTTTGTTATTGGTAAATGTTCCTGTAAAAGTTTGTAATTCCTCTGAACTGGATACTTCGAAATCGACATTTTTTCCATTGACTGAATAAGTTCCTGTAAGCGAATAGTTAAAAGCGGTCCAAGTTACTGTTCCCGTTTTTTTATCACCGGCAAATGACATGATGTAGTCTTCTATATCATCCACTCCAAATGTAGCCCTGACACTCCAGGTCCCAACAAGATTGTACCCAAAAAGGCCGGGGCAGCCGTAATTGATCACGATAGTTAAAACAAGCGCAAAGATGGCAATAGCCTTAGTACTTTTTTTCATGGCTTCTCCTCGATAAATATTTTGAATCATGTGCCTCATAAAGTTCCTTTCTACAATAGCACTCAAAGGAAAACCAGGTCAATGATTTCCAACAAATGTTAAAAATAATTCATATTATCAATGCCAGGCCCTGAAAAGCTTTAAAAATTTGAAGGGCTGTTAAATCAGAATATCTTTCTTTTTGTAGATGATAAAAGTAAGGCATAAGAGAAGCAGGGAGATTCCCAGGAAATAGAACAGCCGCCACCACATCAAACCATAGTCGGGGTTGAGGACAGAAGAATCGACAAATTTAAACGGGCTTAAATAACCGATTTTATCCAGCGAGGGTGTAATTTTGGACGCAGCATCGATGAAGTATCCTCCGATAATGATGCCAATGGAGATGTTGG
The DNA here is from genome assembly GCA_964516025.1 of uncultured Eubacteriales bacterium. Classification (GTDB taxonomy): domain Bacteria; phylum Acidobacteriota; class Aminicenantia; order Aminicenantales; family Aminicenantaceae; genus JAUWVG01. The sequence continues at coordinate 1,384 of CAZEWV010000302.1, read as the reverse complement.
TGGTCGGGCGACCCCTTTTGATCCAAAGAGATAAAAAGAGACCCACGGCTCCAAAAGTCAGCATCAACAGGAAGGAATAAAAAGTGTGGATAAAATAGGCCGCCAGTCTGTATTCGCTGTCCCCTTTGAAAATTTCAATACTGAAAAATCCGGTGATCAAGATGATGATATTCAATGTCAGCAGAAGAGAAAAATACGCGGCCAGTTTGCTCCATACAACTTCTGCTCTTGTGACCGGCTTGGTGAGCAAAAATTCTGCCGTTTTTTCGTGTTCCTCCTGGGACAGAATTTTTCCGGCCAGAAGGATTGAGAAAAAACTGCCCAAAAGCAGAATGAACATGGTGTTCCGGGCGGTGTAGAATCCCAGGACATTGGTGAATCCATCTAAAGTTGCGCCAAAGGCCGACAAAAGACCCTTCAGGAAGGGATTTTCGAACAGGACCGATATCTGACTCAGAAAATCGTCTTTCATGAGGATAGGATAAAAGGCCATATCCAAGAGGATGAGAACAATGAATGAAAGACCCCAGATGATAAATGAAGTCCGGTGGTGCTTCAGTTCCTTGAAATAAATGTTTTTGTTCAGCATAGTCTCAGTCTCTCTCTCCCTCGGACTTGTCCTCATAGTAATGCATGAAGATTTCCTCAAGAGTTGGTTCTTCGATGATCAGGTCCTTAATCTCCTTTCCGGCCAGATTTTGGATGAGAATTTCTATTTTCCCGGAGTACATAAAACTCAAGCTGTTTAAATTGGCCGAAGGATCGATTACGCCCGGGCAGTCGATTTCATCGCTTTTTACAGTATAGGGGAATTCAATTTGGACTATCCGCAGCTGTTTTTTTCTCAGGGTTTCGATATCCTCAACGGCGATTATTCGTCCTTCCTTTATGATCCCAACTCTCCGGCACAGTTTCTGGACTTCGCTCAGGGTGTGTGAAGAAAAAAATATGGTTGTCCCCCTGCTGTTTTCTTCGGTCAGGATATCGAAGAATTTTGCTCTCATCAGTGGATCCAGGCCGGTGGTCGGTTCATCCAGAATCAGAAGTTTGGGTTGGTGGATGAGGCTTTGAAGGATTGTGACTTTTTTTTGATTTCCCCTGGAAAGATCGAGGATTTTCCGGTCCAGGTCTAGGGCAAAAATTTCGGCCAGCTCCTCGATTCTGGAACGGCAGTCCATGTCGTAAAAATCGGCCGAATAATCGAGCAGCTCACGGACATCCATCTTGTAGTAATAATTGACTTCGGCCGGCATGTACCCGATTTGTTTCTTTATGTCCTTTGTCTTTTTGACGATATCCAGGCCGAAGATGGACCCGCTCCCGGAAGTTGGGAATATCAGTCCAAGGAGAGTCCGGATGGTGGTGGATTTGCCGGCGCCGTTAG
>CAZEWV010000301.1:0-3924 GCA_964516025.1 uncultured Eubacteriales bacterium | reverse complement strand
AACTCAAAATAAATCAGGGTGAAATGTTTTTTCTTGACTTAGATCTTCTAATGGGCGACCCCAGTTCGGCGCAGTTTAGCTTGGTCCGACCCCAGTTCGGCAGTTCTCAGTCCAAAGTTATGACTATTTTTCCTTTGGCGTGTCCTTTTCCAAAATACCGGAGAGCTTCAGCAACCTCTTTTAATGGGTAACATCTATCTATAACAGGTGCTACTTTGCCGGCTTCAAAAAGCTCTATTATAAAAGCTAAATCCTTGTTTGGTTTATGCGCCAGGATACCTATTTTCTTACTCCCGAGCATCGAAATCCATAGCCCCAAGAACATGATCTGGAAAAATCGAGCCATGGAACCTCCGACCATGACATAAATTCCCTTGGGACTTAATACACGTTTTATATCAAAAATCGAACGAGATACCACATTATCAAGAATCAGGTCATAACATTGACCGTTTTTGGTAAAATCTTCTTTAGTGTAATCAATGACATGGTCTGCACCAATCGAGCGCATCAAATCCAATTTCCTCGTGCTGTCTACGCCAGTCACTTCAGCCCCGAATGACTTGGCAATCTGAATCGCAAACGTACCCATACCTCCACCCGCGCCATTAATCAAAACCTTTTGTTCCGGCTTAATCTGTCCTTTATAGCGAAGACCCGTCAGGGCGAGAACTGCGGCTTGAGGTACGGCCGCTACTTCCTCGAATGTCATACTGGCCGGTTTCATCACTAATGCATTCTCGCGAGCACATACATACTCGGCAAAACCGCCAAAACCACACCCGCTTAGGTCCCCGAATACCTCATCGCCTGGCTGAAACTGCTTTGCGTTTCTGCCAACCGCTTCAACCCGCCCCGCTATGTCACAACCGAATATCGTGTTTTTTGGTTTTAGAAGCCCAAATAGCAGGCGGTTCATGAATGGTTTACCTCTCAGGAGACCCCAATCCCAGTCATTTACAGATGCCGCATGAACTTTAACCAGCACTTCATTGTCCTTGGGAGTAGGTTTTTCCACTTCTTTGAGCTGAAGAACATCGGGGGAGCCGTATTTTGTGCATACAATCGCTTTCATATGGGTATCGTTCCTTTTTTGATCGATATAGAACTATGAACGTCGTATGTGCAGTATTATCTTAGAATTATCCTTTCTATACTGCAAGCCGGCAGTTGCCAGCTTTATTCCTTTTCCTCTTTAAAGGATAGGCCTGCGATGAGATTGGGCTCCTTGGCTTCAAGCTCAAAGGAAATTCTGAGCTGCTTTCCTGACTCTTTGGATTGAATCAATATTTCAGCATTAAATTCGCCTGTTTTTTTTGCACCGAGAAGCTCTATCTCTCCCATTTCATCATGTATTCCTTTAAAGACAGCAAGATGTTCCTCCATGGAAAATTGGCCGATGAAGGCGGGAGTTAAATTCTCCTTAATGAATTGTTTTACATATTCCAAATCCTGGCGATTTATGGCTTCCAGGATAGCACTGGCACGACGGCCGGTCGGTGAGTCAGGAATCCCCCAGCTTGCTGCATCTGAAGACCTTTCCTCAAGCTCTTCCGGTTTTATCTCCTGGGGTTCTTCGCCTTTGAGGATAAGGGAAAGTTGTCTCCCGAGGGACGGAGCGCTCATGTTGCCGTGGGCATTGGTAGCCACAAAAATGTAGTTCTTTTCATTTGGGTACTCGAAGACAACCGAGCTGAATCCGAAATCATTTCCTCCCGCGTAGGCCATGGGGCTTCCCTTTGGGTCATACTGGGCCTGAATCCATTTGTAGAGTTCACCCACAGATGAAACCATCCCTCCTCCTCCAATAAGCGCCCATGTCATGTACGGCCAGTAATAGGGAGAGTTTTTCTTGCCGATCTTTCTCCCTTCATATCCTATGGCGACCTCGTCCTCTTCCCACAGTGGATCTCTGTAGAATCCTGTCCGGGTCAGCCCGGCGGGTTTAAATAAATTCTCCTTGAGAAAGGATGGGTAGGATTGTCCCGAGACCAGCTCAATAATGACTGCAAGCAGTCCGTAGCCGGAGTTAGAATATTCCATATGGTCTCCGGGCTCAAAGCGAAGCTTTTGGTTGAGAATCGTTTTTAATGCTTTCTCTCTATCCATTTCCTCGAAGTCGCCACGTGTATCATGATATTCGTGAAAACCGGCCGTATGCTCGAGGATTTGCTCTATAGTGATTTCCGCTTTGTCATCGGGAACATTATCGATAACTGTGGAGAGGAAGTCGCTTCTTTTAAGCTTCCCCTGCTCTTCAAGTTTGAGGATGGCTGCCCTCGTGAATCGCTTTGTGATGGATCCGATATCGAAGACCGTATCTTTCCCTACCGGAATGTTTTTTTCTCTATCGGCCAATCCATATCCATCGTGAAGGATCACATCTCCTCCCTTTACAACCATCACTGCACCAGAAAAACCTGCTTCGACAGCCGTGAGGATATAATCGTCCAATTTCGTTCTGAGGTTATCCTCTTGCCCGGCGAGTGCTGGACCAAATTGAATCGTGAAAAATAGAATTAGAAAAACAAAGAAAGCGTATCTTTTTCGGAACATTTTTCCTCCTAATCTATAAAAGTCTAATCCTTTTTAGTTCTTGAAGCAATTCGAGGCCGTCAACTGTTTATTATTACTTCAAAATTCCTGGGAAAGTTGCAGAAACGATCAGTTTGAATAACATATCAATCTCATCTTGACAGACGCATCTATGTACAGTATCATGTACATGTTATGAAAGCCATCACATATACCGAAGCCCGGGAGAAGTTGGCTGCGACTATAAAAGGTGTTTGCGAGGATCACGCTCCTGTCATCGTTACAAAGCGTCGGGACAAGGCTGTGGTAATTATGTCTTTGGAGGATTACGAATCCCTCGTGGAGACATCTTATTTACTTAAGAGCCCCAAAAATGCGAGAAGACTCTTCGAATCCATTAAGGAACTTGAGGAAGGGAAAGGAAAGGAGAGAGAACTCAAAGATTGAAAATCATTTTTTCGACACGGTCCTGGGAAGACTATCTTTATTGGCAGAAGACAAATCCGAAGATTCTGAAGAGGGTCAATTCTCTCATCAAAGAGATTTCGAGAGATCCTTTTCATGGCAAGGGAAAACCGGAACATTTAAAACACGCTTTGGCAGGTTATTGGTCCCGGCGGATAAACGAGGAGCACCGCATCGTTTACAAGATCGAGGAAGATTCGCTTTGGATCGCACATGTTCGATATCACTACTAGGATCAGAGGAGCGCGCGGCGGTTTTCTTCCATTTGCTTAAAATTTCCCATCGCTGCTGCCAGGGCGTGAACCTTATTTTGCGCTAGAACCCAACGCAGGGCATTTTCAAAGGAAGGTTCGCTTTTTCCATCGGGAGAGTACGGACCACCCGAGCAGGATTTCATGGCCAGAAGGCCGACACCGAGTTTTTTGGCTTTATCCATTTCAATTTCCAAGGCGGGTTGGTCCCATTCACTGTAGCTGCCCGAATTCATATGGATGTATGATCCTTTGTGATTGTAAGGGACCATGATCACTTCATAAAACGGGTTCTTGTTGGAAGCTCGCAGAAGTTCGATTTGATTGGTATGAGTAGAAAATCCATGCGCCCGAATTTTGCCCTCTTTTTTGGCCGATTCAAAAAATTTCATGATGGATTCGTGGAAAACGATTTTTGAATCACTCGCACCGTGGATCAGCATAATGTCGATATAATCCGTTCGCAAAACTTTGAGGCTGGTGTCCATTGATGCTTTCATATCTCCCAGAGTCTTTTTGACATCTTCGGGAGAAAACGAACCATCCTCCTGACTAGTCATGTTCACTCGGACCTTTGACTGGATCACTAAATCTTTTCTGCGGGATCCCAGGACCTCCCCGAGCATGACTTCATTCCGTCCGTTGGTATAGGATCGGCCCGTGTCAAGAAAAG
>CAZEWV010000300.1:0-3935 GCA_964516025.1 uncultured Eubacteriales bacterium | reverse complement strand
TCAAAATCAAGATAGGAATGAGGAATAACATTTCTCTTTTATTGAGATCTTTAAAAGAGCGGATTTTCTCGTTAGTAATGGGACCGTGCATCACTCTCTGGAACATCCAAAGGAGATAGGCCGCGGCCAGAATAACAGTGGTTACAGCCATAATGGCAAGGAAATGATTGGCTTTAAAGATGCCAAATAGGCACAGAATCTCACCCACAAAACCGTTGAGCCCGGGCAGTCCCACCGAGGAGAGCAGACAGATGAGGAAGAAGACGGCAAAGATGGGCATCTGTTTACTGACACCTCCGTAGTCTTTAATCAGGCGCGTGTGGGCTCTCTCGTAAAGGATTCCGACACAGAGGAACAGAGCCCCTGTGCTTAATCCGTGGTTGAGCATCTGGTAGATTCCACCCTGGATGCCTTCAAAATTCACAGCAAAAATGGCCAGCATAATAAGGCCCATATGCGAAACACTCGAGTAGGCCACCAGAGATTTTATATCCTTCTGGATTAGGGCCATAAGGCCCCCATAGATGATTCCAATTAAAGCCAGTATGCTGAGGTAGGGAAGCAGTTTCATCAGTGCATCAGGGAAAAGAGGCATGGCGAATCGGAGAAATCCATATGTTCCCATTTTAATGAGGACGGCAGCCAGGATAACCGAACCGGCTGTCGGGGCTTCGACGTGTGCATCTGGCAGCCAGGTGTGGAAAGGAAAAAGCGGTACCTTGATGGCGAATGCCAGGCCAAATGCGGCAAACAACCAGAACTGGAGGTTGGATTCGAGAATCAGGTTGTAGAAGTCAAAAATATACATTGAATAAGTGCCTGTGGCCTTAAAATAAAGGGTATACAGGACAAAGATGGCGACCAGCATCAAAAGGCTTCCGACCATGGTGTACAGGACAAACTTGACGGTCGCATAGATTCGTCTCTTTCCTCCCCAGATACCGATTAAAAAATACATGGGGATGAGCATGGCTTCCCAGAAAACATAGAAGAGGAAGAGATTCAAGGAGACAAATACACCGATGATCCCTGCCTCCAGAATAAGCATAAAGATTAGGTACTCTTTGACCTTATCTTGGATGGATGTCCATGAAGACAGGATGGCAATGGGCATCAGAAACGTGGTCAGCAGCACCAGAAACAGACTGATCCCATCAATTCCGACATGATACATGATACCTTTCCCAATCCAATCTGCCTTCTCAACAAACTGAGGCTCGGCTGTTCCTGCGTTGAAACTAAAAAAGAGGAACAGTGAAATGAGGAAGTTGATAACCGTGATAATGAGTACGAACTTGCGCAGTAAATCTTTATTCTCTTTGTTGAAAAAGATGAGAAGAATGGCTCCGGAAAGAGGAAGGAATGTGATGATGCTTAATATAGGTATATTCATTTTAAAACAGTAAAAATCCTAACAGGATAGTGGCTCCTAAGAGGAAAATGAGAGCGTAATCTTTAATAAGCCCTGTCTGTAGATAACTCAATATTTTTCCGAAGAAATTGGTGACGCTTCCCGTATTGTTGACGGTGGCGTCGATAATGGCAAGGTCGAAATGTTTATAGAGAAATTCCGATCCTTTGATCATAGGATTGACAATTGTCGCATTGTAAAATTCATCCACATAGTACTTGTTGTAGAGGAGTTTGTAGACTTGGGGGAAGCGTTTGACCAAGTTGTGCGGGATCTCGGTCTTTTTTAGATAGAAAATCGCTGCGAGAATTATTCCGGCAAACGCCACAACAATAGAAATGCCGATAAGCCCCCACTCTGTTCCAATGCTCAGGTGTGCTTCATGGCTCTGGTGGATGACCGGTTCGAGAAATTGGCCGAATTTGTCGAGATTTTTCCCAAAAACAACCGGTAGTCCGATATATCCGGCGAAAATCGAGAAAAAGGCCAGGATCATCAGTGGAATGGTCATCGAGGGAGGGGATTCGTGGAGATGCTTTTTGGCTTCCGGTTCTATCCTCTCCTGTCCATGAAAGGTTAAGAAGATGAGTCTGAACATGTAAAATGCCGTAAGGATCGCTCCACAAATTCCCAGAGCCCAAATGAAGTATTTGCCGCTCGCGAACGCGCTGGTCAGAATCGCGTCTTTTGAAAAGAATCCCGAAAGGAACGGAATTCCGGCAATAGCAATGGCTCCAATGAGAAAGGTCGGATATGTTCGTGGAAGGTATTTCTTCAATCCTCCCATTTTCTGCATATTGAGTTCGCCTGACATGGCGTGCATGACACTCCCGGCAGCCAAAAACAAAAGTCCTTTAAAAAAGGCGTGTGTGTAGAGATGGAATATGCCTGCCGAATAGGCGCCCACACCACAGGCGATAAACATGTACCCCAGCTGAGAGATGGTCGAATAGGCCAGCACTCTTTTTATGTCGTTTTGAGTCAGCGCCATGGTGGCGGCAAAAATGGCTGTCAGTGCACCGACCAGCGCGATGATATCAGTGGCTGTGTTTGAAAGTGCATAGAGAACGTTCATACGGGCGACCATGTAGACTCCGGCTGTTACCATCGTGGCCGCATGGATGAGGGCACTGACAGGTGTAGGTCCTTCCATGGCGTCGGGCAGCCAAATATAAAGGGGGATCTGTGCGGATTTTCCACAAGCCCCTACAAACAGCAGGATTCCGATGAGTGTGGCCAAACCCACTGTCACTTCGCCTCCGTGAACGGCTTCGTTAATGGCAGTGAAGCTTGTGCTGCCGATATTGACCAGGATGAACATGATTCCCAGGAGGAAGCCCGCGTCTCCTATCCGGTTGACGATAAATGCTTTCTTTCCGGCTCTGGCTGCCGAAGGTTTATCGAACCAGAAACCTATAAGGAGATAGGAACAGAGTCCAACCCCTTCCCAACCGACAAACATCACAACCAGATTCGCCCCCATAACCAGGATGAGCATGGCGAACATAAAGAGATTTAAATAGGTGAAGAAACGCTTATATCCGGGATCTTTGGCCATATACCCGATTGAATAGACATGGATGAAAAATCCCACGCCGGTAACAACGAGGCACATGACGGCAGTGAGCGGATCAAACTGCAGCGCCAGGTCGGCTTTGAATGAACCTGATTCGATCCAACTGAAAAGACTCTTTACCAAGGTGTGCTCTGAGGAGGCCCCTTGAATCCCAAAAAATGAAATAACGGCGATGACAAAAGATGCGAATACGGCCAGGCAGGCTTGAATCGAGACCCATTGTTTCGAAAGCTTTCGTCCAAAAACAGCAAGAATGAGCGTGCTTACGGCTGGGATAAAAGGTATCAGCCAAAAAATTTCAGTCATATCACCCCTTCATCAATTGTATGTCTTCTGTTTTTATAGATTTTTTCTGTCTGTAGACAAGAAGAATAATGGCTAATCCAACGGCCGCTTCAGCTGCAGCGACGGTGATTATAAAAAATACGATAATTTGTCCGTCCAGAGAGGAATGTGCCTTTGAAAAGGCGATCAGGGCGAGGTTTGCGGCATTCAGCATGATTTCAACGGACATAAACTGTGTGATCAGATCCTTCTTTACAAAGAACGCAATGATACCAAGAATAAAAAGGATGATGCTGAGAATGATAAAATAACTAGTGGGTATCATGTTTTGTCTCTTTTTTTCATCAGAACAATGGAACCGACCAATGCGGCTATAATTAAAATGGATGTGATTTCAAAGGGATAAAGATATTTAGTGAAGAGGAGGTGTCCTAGGTCGGTGGGACTTCCAATTTTTTCCATCCCAGCACCTTCACCGGAAGAGAAGGCCCCTTTAATAGAAAGGAGAAGCTCGATAATCAGAACAAAGCCAAGTACTGCAGCCAAGCCCAACGTCCATTTCTTCTTCTCAGGAGCGATACCTACTCGAACATTGACCATCATGATGACAAAAATAAACAAAACCATGATGGCCCCGGCGTAGATAATAATTTGGACAGCCGC
>CAZEWV010000299.1:0-3959 GCA_964516025.1 uncultured Eubacteriales bacterium | reverse complement strand
TTTTCTTTGAGTATTCGTTGGTGATTTCCTGAAGTTTGTCATATCCCCAAAATTTATCGTCTTCGGTGATCTCTTTCTCTTTTTCCAGAAATTCAATATTTTCCTTTGTTTCCCTTCTCATATTTCGGAGAGCTGTCTTTTCATCCTCCATTATTCCTTTGACATGTTTGGCGATTTCCCGTCGTCGTTCCTCATCCAGAGGAGGAATCGGTATTTTTAGTGTTTTGCCGTTGTTAATCGGATTGAGCCCCAGATCTGCCGCACGGATGGCCTTTTCTATGGGCTCGAGAAAGTTCGGGTCCCAGGGCTGAATGGTGATCAGTGTCGGATCGGGAACGCCAAGAGTGGCCACCTGATTGATAGGCGTGAGGTTTCCATAATAGTCAATTTTAATATCCTCAAACGCACTGATGCTCGCCCGGCCTGTTCTCAACTTGCTCAATTCATTGCGAAAATGCTCAGTTGAGACTTTCATTTTTTTTTCGAGTTCTTTTAATTCTTCCTTAACCATTTGAATCCTCTCCGTGTGTATAGAGTTTACTTCCTTTACAAAGAAGGACGCGAATGATGGATCAATATATTTTGGTCCCGACATCGTACCCAAGGACAGCTTTCTTGATGTTGTCTTTTTTCTTGAGATTGAAGACGATGATGGGAAGATTATTATCTTTGCAGAGTGATATGGCCGTGGTGTCCATGACCCGCAATCCCTTCTTTATCACATCCAAGTATTTGATTTTTTCAAATTTTTTTGCGTTTTTGTCTTTAAAGGGATCGGCAGAATAAACACCATCGACTTTTGTCGCTTTCAGGATCACCTGCGCATTAATCTCCAGTGCCCTCAGGGCGGCTGCCGTATCGGTCGTGAAATACGGGCTCCCGATTCCCGCACTGAAAATAATGACTCGACTTTTCTCAAGATGGCGGAGAACCCTGCCCCGAACAAAGGGTTCGGCGACAGCTTTGACCTCAATGGCGGATATGTGACGTGTGACCACTCCCTTTTTTTCCAGCGCATCCTGAAGGGCAATCCCGTTAATGACTGTGGCCAACAAACCCATGTAATCGGCGGAAGCCCTGTCCATCCCCGCTTCAGTCCCACGAATTCCCCGGAAGATATTTCCTCCCCCAATCATGATTGCGATCTGCACACCAAGACTGTGAATATCTTTAATCTGATTGGCGATGGATTTGGCTGAATTGACATCGATGCCGAAGGAACGTTTGCCAAGTAAAGACTCCCCCGAAAGTTTGAGTAGAATGCGTTCGAAACTCGGTTTATCCTGAGTCATCATTTATTATTAAGATCCGCCCAATTGGAACCGGGCAAATCTTCTGACTCTTATATTCTCTCCAAATTTAGCAATAAAAGAGGCCACATATTCTTTGATTGACACCTTGTCCTCTTTTATATATTTTTGATTCAGCAAGCAAATCTCTTCATAGAATTTGTTCAGTTTTCCCAAGACAATTTTTTCAACTATTTCCGGCGGTTTTTTCGAATCCTTGAACTGCTCATGAATAATTTCTTTTTCCTGGTCCAGGATGTCCTGTGGAATCTCCTCAGGTGAGACAAATCTGGGATTGGCGGCTGCGATATGCATGGCTATATTTTTGACCATTTCCTGGAATTCTTCATTTCTGCTCACAAAATCTGACTCACAGTTGACTTCAACAAGAACACCGATTTTGCCATTCATATGGATGTATGAACCGACCATTCCATCAGCAGTTTCCCGGTTCATCTTACCCTCAGCTCGAGCAAATCCTTTTTTCCGTAGAATTACGATGGCTCCTTCGATGTCTCCCCCACTTTCTTTGAGTGCTTTTTTGCACTCCATCATTCCTAATCCTGTACGATCACGCAATTCCTTAACAGTCGCTGCGGTAATATCCATTCCTAGCTCTCTCCCTCTTCGGTTTTTCCTGTTTTTTAAGTGTTTTCTTCCTCTTTTTTCTCAGCAGGAGCCTCTTGAGGAGCAACTTGTTCTGAAGGTGTTTCCTTGACAGCTTTTTCTTCCTTAGGCTTCTTCTCTTCCGGTTTTTCCTCAATCAGCGCTTCCACAGTTTCCAAAACTTTTTTCACTTCTTTGGCTTTTTCTTTCACCTCTTCTTTGGCTTCAACTTTATCTTCTGTTTTTTCTTTGGATGCCTCTTCCGGAGTCTCTTCAGAAGCCACAACCGGCTCCTCTAAAGCGGATTGTTTCTCTGTGATCTCAGCCTGCTCTTCTGAGGCGGCTTCCTCATCTGCTTTCGCCTCCTGGAGCTCTTGCTCCAATTTTTTCTTTTTCCCTTCCAGGATGGCATCCGAAATTTTTAAGGTAAACAACTCTATGGCCCGCACAGCATCGTCATTTCCAGGGATCGGGTAGTCAATACCCTCAGGATCCCCATTAGTATCCACAATCGAAACAACCGGAATTTTTAGCCTCTTGGCTTCCAATATGGCAATCTCTTCCTTGGTAGAGTCAATCACAAACATGATGCCTGGCAGTGCTGTCATATTTTTGATGCCGCCGAGGTTTTTGGTCAGTTTTCTGAAAACTTTATCCATTCTGGACTGCTCTTTTTTTGACATAAGATCCCAGCGTCCATCTTCCTTCATCTCATCCATCTCAATCAATCGTTCTACACTGGAGCGTATAACGCCAAAGTTAGTCAGAAGTCCACCCAACCAGCGCTGATTCACATAGTGGGATTCACATTTTTCAGCATAATCTTTTATGATATCCTGAGCCTGCTTTTTTGTTCCAACCATCAGGACTTCTTTTCCTTGAGCGACCGCATCCTCGACAAATTGGAGAGATTCTTTAACAATCCTTATTGTCTTCTGTAAATCGATGATGTAAATGCCGTTCCGCTGACCAAAAATGTAATCTTTCATCTTGGGATTCCAGCTCTTGGTCTGGTGGCCAAAATGAACACCTGCTTCTAATAGTTCTTTCATAGTGACTGTAAGCAACGGTTATCCTCCAATTATCTCTTGTGGTATTGAGGGGCTTTACGGGCTTTGCGCAATCCGTACTTCTTACTTTCCTTAATCCTGGAATCTCGAGTCAAGAGCCCTGCACTTTTGAGAGTCGGTCTCAATTCTTTGTTGAATTCTATAAGAGCTCGAGCTATTCCCAACCGTACTGCTTCTGCCTGGCCGTTTACACCGCCTCCATCTAAACGAATAAAAACATCAAATTTACTTTCTGTCTCTGTGAGCAAAAAAGGTTGTCTTATCGTGTTTTTATAGCTGCCCAGTGTGAAATATTCAGAAAATGGGCGGGGTCTTTTGTTGACATAAAGAGTAAACTCGCCTTTCCCAGGCCGCAAATAGACCCTCGCAATGGCGTTTTTCCTCTTTCCTGTTCCGTAGTACTGAATTAAACTCAAGATTCCTCCTAAAACTGGTATTCCTCTGGATTTTGTGCTTCGTGAGGATGATTGGAGCCTCGATAGACTTTGAGTTTTTTGTAGACTTTCCGACCGAGTTTATTTTTTGGAATCATTCCCCAGACTGCCTTTCTCAGAACCTCTTCGGGATTTGTATCCATTAATTCACTGAGAACTTTTTCTTTTATCCCACCGGGATATCCGGTATGGTGATAGTACTTCTTCTGTTCAAGTTTCCTCCCCGTCACCTGGATTTTTTCCGCGTTGATCACAACAACAAAGTCTCCGGAGTCGAGAAAATGAGCAAACGTCGCTTTTCCTTTTCCACGTAGAAGCACTGATATTTCTGTAGCCAACCGGCCGAGAATTCTTCCATCGGCATCAATCAGCCACCATTTTTTTTCGATTTCATCTTTTTTAGGTGCAAAAGTCTTCATAGCTTCAAACCTTAGAACATCATTCAGTTAAGTTTAAGAGTTTATGAGCCAAAAGAATACTAGATATCAGGGAAGATGTCAACCATTCGAATCGAATCATGTAAAATCTAACCGTAGGTATAATGTCTTGTCATTTAAAAA
>CAZEWV010000298.1:0-3962 GCA_964516025.1 uncultured Eubacteriales bacterium | reverse complement strand
GTCCTAATGGCTACATCCGGGAGTTTATCCCGGATATTTCGAATCAGCTCGAGCGCCCGTTCTCCATCCAATCCTCTTCTCATTTGCTTAATGATTCCGGGATCGGAATGTTGAAAGGGGATATCAAGATAGGAACAGATTTTGTCCTCCTTCATGATTTCAAGAAGTCGATTTGTCACTTCTTCTGGGTAACCGTAAAGGATACGAATCCAAATGAGGGGCTTAATTTCAACCAATTTTTCCAGGAGCAGTGAGAGGCCATCAGTGAGATTGAGATCATGACCATAATATGTCGAATCTTGAGAGATCAAGTTGATTTCCTTAACACCCTTCGATGCCAGCCTTTCCACTTCCTCTACAATGGATGCAACAGGGCGGGATCTGTAGGAGCCCTTGATGAGAGGGATTGTGCAAAAAGAACAGGAATGGGAGCATCCCTCTGAGATTTTGACATAAGCCCATCCCGCCGGGGTTGATTGGAAGCGAGGGGAGTGATGATCATAAAGGAAACTGATGGCCGCTTTTTCATGTGTTTTACCTTCGACAACCTGAACAATTTTGTCGAAATCATTCACGCCGATCCAACCGTCGATTTCCGGGTACTGTTCTTCAAGTTCTACTGCACTTCTCTCCATATAACAGCCGGTAACAAAAACCTTGATGTGTCTTTTTATTTTCTTTAAGTCCAGGGCCATGCGGATAGAATTAACAGCCTCATTTTTTGCCGGTTGGATAAATCCGCATGTATTGATGATGATGATATCGGCTTCCTTGGATTGACCGACAAAAGTATATCCGTCATTAGCCAGGTAACCCAGCATCACTTCGCTGTCAACGAGATTCTTTGCACATCCCAAACTGATCAAGGCGATATTTTTCATTTGAGCTGGTAGAAGAAGCTAGGGATAGATTTTGTACAACAGCCGTGGGAAGGGGATGGTTTCTCTGATATGCTGAATTTTACAGATCCAAGAAAGCATCCTTTCCACACCAAGGCCGAATCCCGAATGGGGGACGGAGCCGTATCGTCTTAAATCCAGATACCATTCGTAGTCTTCTCGAGGAAGATTGTGCTCTTTGATCCTCTGTTCAAGGAATTTGGGATCGTGAATCCTTTGCCCTCCTCCAATAAGTTCGCCGTATCCTTCAGAAGCCATGACATCGACGCCAAGCACAGTGTCAGGCCGCTGCGCGTCTGGCTGCATATAGAATGCCTTGATAGCTGTTGGAAAGTGTGTGATACAGACGGGAGAGTCGTAGATTTCCGGAAGGATTGATTCTTCAGGTGCGCCCAGATCCATGCCCCACTCTATTTTTGAGCCTTTTTCTTGAAACTTTGGGAGGATGTCTTCATAGGTTACTCGTGGGAACGGCTTTTTGATAGTCTCTAACGGCAGAGTATTCCTCTCGAGCACCTCCAGATGATTTTTATTCCGTTCTAATACTCTCTCTAAAATGAAGAGAATGAGATCTTCACTTAACTCAATGATGTCTTCCAGTGTGGCAAAAGCCACTTCAGGTTCCACCATCCAGAATTCAATCAGGTGTTTCCTTGTTTTTGACTTTTCCGCGCGAAATGTGGGTCCAAAACAATACACCTTTCCAAAAGCCATCGCAGTCGCTTCGTTATAGAGTTGACCGCTCTGGCTCAGGTAGGCTTTTTGATCGAAATACTCGGTCTCGAAAAGCGTGGTGGTGCCTTCACATGCGCTGGGTGTGAGAATTGGCGTATCCATGAGCCGGAATCGTCGTCCATCGAAAAAATCACGAATCGCCCGTATGACTTCCACACGGATTTGGAGGACGGCATTTTGTTTCTGAGACCGGAGCCAGAGATGCCGGTGCTCCATAAGAAAAGAAATACCGTGTTCCTTGGGTGTGATGGGGTATTCTTCAGCAATTTGAAGGATTTCTATGTCTGTAATGCTCAGTTCATATCCGCCAGGGGCTCTCGAGTCCTCCCGGACTGTTCCCCTGACTAACAGAGACGATTCTTGTGTGAGTGTATCGAATTTATCAAATAAAGATTTATTCGCTTCAGGATCGAAAAGTGTTCCCTGAATGAGTCCGGTTCCATCCCGGACAAGCAAAAACCTAATCTTTCCACTGGATCTTTTGTTGTACAGCCATCCTCTGATTTCGATTTCTTGGTCTTTAAAAGAGGCGATATCTTCGATGTAAACCCATTTCATAATGCCCAGATTATAAAGAATAACTCTGCCAAAATCAATTTTCTCACTTACATTGTTTAGCCTGGATTATTCACGGGCCGAGGTTGCTACAGATGCGAGACATCGACCCATGATGCTGTGGTTATCCACTGCGAATGGGTTATGACGAAGCAGATGTGGTAAGATCGGTTCGCCCCCTTGGGGGAAAAAATGCCGACATTTGATATTTACTGGCCAATTAACAAAGTGAAAATCGAGATATTGAGAAAAATCATGCTATCAAGTTGAGATCATTGGAAATAAATGTAGGTGTCGGCAGTTTTTATAAATAATTCAGGCTAATAGGTCCAGCCAAGTTTATATCCGGTGTCATACAAGGCGAGGATATTTTCCATGGGGGTGATGGGTTGAATATTATGGCAGGGAGCTAGGATATATCCTCCTCCCCGACCGAGGATTCTGAGATTATCAGAAACTTCATTCCTGACTTCTTCGGGAGTTCCAAAAGGGAGTGTTTTTTGATTGTCAACACCTCCGTGCAGGATGACCTTTTGACCGAAATCCTGCTTGAGTTCAGAGCGATCCATATTGTCACATTTCCACTGAATTGGATTCAGCACGTCGATTCCTAGAGTGATCATATCCGGCAAAATCCGTCGGATGCTTCCGTCATTATGATGAAAAACATAGACTCCAGCCTGGTGTGCGAGATCGATAAGTTTTTTCATGTTTGGAAGGAGATATTCACGAATGTGTGCGACAGAAATCATAAGCTCGTTCTGAGCCCCCATATCTTCGGAGACAAAGGACAGAAGCACTTGACCGCGGATCTGTTCATAGATACGCACAAATTCTTCATAACCTATATGAAACAGCTTTTCCAGGCAGTAATGGACGATATCAGGGTTTTGAACCAAGTCGACAAAGGCCTGTTCTTCTCCCCTTAATTTTTTGTAAATGAGGAAAGGTTCAAAGGCTCCTCCAGTGATGGGATATTCTTCTTTTCTTTTTAACTTTTCACGGAGGACGGAATAGTCCCACCAATCCGGATTTGGCCATTTGTAATTTTGTTTTATCTCTTTAACTGAACAGAACTCGGATAAAGGAAAAGAAATATTTTCTTTATAGATTCCATTCTTGTAACGGATGCGGCGATATCGGCAGCCGTATACGTCATAATTCCAGGGAATCCTGGGTCCGATATATTTGGGTTCGACTCGATAGAGATAATCGATGTGGAGTTTTTTAAACATTTGCCATCTGTTGGCGCATCCCAAATGTTTCATTAGCATACGTGTTGTCTCTTGTGTTCCCCACATCCCGAGCGGAGTCGAAGCACGAACCATGACACGCCTCTCTTTCCCATCCCGCCTCATTCGCATGCAAAACAAAGAAGCTATATGAATTCCAGAGCGGAAGGATGGTGCGCCGGACAGTTTCTTCAACCGATTTTTCACTAAAGCGCAGATCTTCTCCACGTACTGCCGAGGAAGACATGAGAGTAAAACGCATTGAATCTGCACCATACTTATCCATAACCTTCGATGGCTCAGGATAGTTCTTCAGGCGTTTGCTCATCTTCTTGCCATCAGCCGCAAGCACGAGGCCGTTGCACACGAGATTCTGGAACGCGGGCTTGTCGAAGAGTGCCGTCGATAGAACCATGAGCGTGTAGAACCACCCACGTGTCTGATCGAGTCCCTCGGCAATGAAGTTGGCTGGGAAGTTTGCCTCGAAGCGCTCCTTGTTCTCGAATGGGTAGTGAATGTACGCGTATGGCATCGAACCGCT
>CAZEWV010000297.1:0-3969 GCA_964516025.1 uncultured Eubacteriales bacterium | reverse complement strand
GCAGGTATGCTTGCCGCTTTTATGTCCACACATGACAGTTATCTGCTGAGCTGGAGTTCGGTGATCACGCAGGACATCATCGCTCCTTTCAAAAAAAACGCTCTCTCAGATAAATCACGTCTTCTTGTCACGAGGATTTGTATCGTGAGCATAGGGATGTTCCTTCTCTTCTGGGGCCTCTGGTTTGAGGCGCCCGTCTCTCTTTGGAATTACATGGCCGTCACTGGAACAATTTACTTGGCTGGAGCTTTTACTGTGGTCACAGCCGGGCTGTACTGGAAAAAAGCCAGCAAAACAGGGGCTATGATCGCCCTTTTTGCGGGATTGATCGCCATCCTTGGAATCGGACCCTGGACAAGGGGTGAAAACGTGCCCTTTTATCTTACAGATAAGTTTATCGGTGTGATGGCCTTTGCCATTGCAATTCTAGGGATGATATTTGGATCACTTCTTTTTCCGGACAAGAAAAAAACGGAGGAGGTAGGACAATGACCTGGATGCATTTATGGAAATTCATTTTGATACTGACTTTATCCTCCTATTCACTCCTCGTCATCATCGTCTCTATCGGCGGCATGAAAAATCTCGTCCAAATGCTCAAAGAACTCAAGGAACCACCCGATCAATCAGAGGATTTGAATTCTTAAAGCTTTGGTTTCTACCTACTGTTTCTGAATCCAGAAAAAATCGATTCCGATTTCAGGGCCTTCAACCTGAGGATTAGCCCCTTCAAATTTCAATGTAAGTATGTGTCTGCCGGCTTCAAAATCCAAAGCAGGAAAAGTGAAATTGCGCAGCAGGATTCGAAAAGGACGGTAGAGATCGAGGATGTCTTTTTTGTTGCTTAGAACAATTTTTTCGCCATCCAAAAGGAACGAAATTTTACCGGAGTTTGGTGTCAAAGCCAGGGCGATGTGAATACGTTTTTTTCCTGTTCCATCGACAGGAAAAGAAAAACTTCTGGTATCTCCCCTGTTTTTGGGGGTCCAGACAAGGACTCCTCCGTCAGCCCATAATGGATCTTTTGATAAGTGTGTCTGCCTGCGGTTGTTGATATTTTTTTCTGACGCATAAAAAACGGAATTTCGAGCCCCTCTCCGGGCTGCAGGCTGCCAGTTATCGGGCAGTTGAAGAGGTCGAACATCCTCGGGCGAAATCGCTAAATGGTCGTCTGTCACTCCCGGCCGGGCATAGTGGTAGCCTATCCGGGCGTATGAAAATCCCGGGGTTCTCTCATGGCTCTTGAGCTCCATGTAGAAGCTGATGTGTTTTTGAAAAGGCAGCGGATCTAAAATATGCCAGCGGTAATTGGTCACAAAACCCCGATTCCCGGGTCCATCATTTCTCGGTTGGCCGCAGTAGGGAAAGTAAAAAATATCCGGAGATGACCAGGAATAGTTATAGTAATCCTCCGAGCCTGTTCCGAAAGTGGAAGGGACACGGTCTTCATCTATAAAAATCTTCTCATCCCCTTCTCCCCACCAACTTCCGGAGGGTGTGGGAACGTTGTTCGGATTGAGCAAATAGGATGTTGTCCCAACATACAATCCCTGGCCCACAGCAATAATAAAGGGAAGATCCTGCACATCAGTGTTAGAAGCAATCATGTTGTGATTGACTCTCCAGCGAGCGCGAAAATACATGGATTGAGTGTTTTCCCAATCGTAAGCCATGGGAAGAACAGATCCTTGGATTTTTACTTCTTGATCCCCAAAATTTTCAAAACTCAGCTGTAGTGATTCCTTAAACGGCATCACATACCTGCAGACCATCGTCCCATCCGGTTTCACCGTAAAAGGCAAAGAGTGATAAGGATTGATCCCAGGGGCAGCTCCGAAAAAATCTCCGACTGGAGACTGTACATCTCCCAGAGGAGAACCGTCACAATAGATGTGCATCACAGTCTGACGGAGCGCCCTGTCTATATCCGTAGCACTGATGTGGACAGTGAGAACCTCGACGGCTTTTGGTCCGGACAAAACCAGAGCTTCTTTTTTTTCTAAAGGGCCTAGCGAAAGTTGAAACGTGTCAAAAGATTCAGTGGATCGGAGCTCCATTTCTTCATCCGGATCACGGAGTGCGGCTGTCACGCGATCGATGACTTTGCTCGAATTTTTAATATCTTCTGGCTCAAAGGATACAACCTTTGTTCCGTCTTCATACAGTCGCACGCCAACCTGGTAAAAATGAATTTTTTGCACATCTCCTATCCAGATAATTTTCATCCCACGGGCAAAGGGAATCGGTGAATAACAGGCGTCTCTCTGGCACACGGTTTCCTGGAATCTCTTCAAGTTAATGTTTTGGATTTCAGAAAAACTGTCATAAAATTTATGGAAAAAATCCAGTGCCGGACCATCATACAGAGGGGTTGACTGGCCGTCGAGATAGAGCCGTACGATTCCTTCTATTGCCGCCGTCCAGAGTCTAACTACAGCCCCGGGACCATTCACTTCTGCAATCAAATACTCCCCTATTCCATTTTCGTCAGGTTCTTTCAGGACCTTTTCGAAATTGGGGATGGGTTCTCCTCCGAATCCATCGGAATTTGCATACCAGTTTGGACCTCCCGGAAGCTGACTCCTGCGATCAAAAGAGGAAAACTGGACCGTGTGAAAGGCTGGATCGGGAAACTTGGTGAGCCCGGCCATATCCACCATCTCTTCAAAAAGACTTCCTGTTGAAATCACAGGCTGAATATCTTCCGCCAAATCACATGAATAAATAAGAAAAAGTATCACAAAAAGAACACTCAATGTTTTTTTGTTCATGTATCTCTTCCTTCTTGACCTGAATTATTCATAAAAACTTCCGACGCCTTCATTTATTTTTAATGATATCAACATGATAGAATGATTTCTAGTAATATCTCAAACATCACTTTGTTTATTGGCCAGTTTATATAAAATGTCGGCATTTTTTACCACATAGGGCAAGCCGATTTTGCCCCATCTGCTTTGTTGCAGCCCGTTCGCGGTGGGAAACCACAGCTTCACGTGCTGCGCCTCGCATCTGTAGTAAACTCGACTCGTGAATAATCCAGGTTAATTATATTTTTTCATTCGAATTCGGTTTGAGAATAGACTTCTCTTCCTTTTATGATCGTTTTTTTTATGTTAAATTCCTCGTCAAACATGACGAGATTCGCTCGCTGTCCTTCTTTTAAGCGTCCCATTCTTTTTTCCAGTCCGAGAATACGCGCCGGATTTAATGTCACCATTTTAACCACTTCTGGAACACTCAACTCACACCATTTCGAAACATTTTTCACTGCCTTAGTCAGGGACAGCACACCTCCAGCCAGAGTGTTCGATTCCAATAAGACCGCTTTCTCACCTTCAACTATAACCTGTGAATTTCCAATTTCATACACTCCGTCCCCCAGTCCGGCTACCATGACGGAATCGGTCACCAGGCAGATACGGTCGAGTCCCATTTGTGTAATAGCCATCCGGACTGAAGCCGGATGCACATGTACTCCATCGGCGATAATCTCGGATGTCACTGAATCTGAATCCAGTATAGCACCGACAACTCCGGGTTCACGGTGATGGAAGTCTCTCATCGCGTTAAACAAATGTGTCGCATGAGACACTCCAGCTTTGAAGCTCTCGTTGGCCTGTTTATACGTCGCATTGGAATGTCCGATTGCGGCAATCACTCCCCTCTCTTTTAATTCAGGAATTAGATTCAAATGCCGTGGAATTTCTGGAGCCAAGGGAAAAATGGCCGTCAGACCGTCAAGGGCATCCAAAATTCGATTGGTCTCCTCCTCATTGAGATTACCGACAAATTGAGAGCTGTGTGCTCCCTTTTTATTGACATTAATAAACGGCCCTTCGATATATACCCCAAGAATTTCCGATTCCAAAGATAAGGATTGTGCGGCTTTGATCTCTTCCAAAGCACGGACTA
This sequence comes from uncultured Eubacteriales bacterium, assembly GCA_964516025.1. GTDB lineage: Bacteria > Acidobacteriota > Aminicenantia > Aminicenantales > Aminicenantaceae > JAUWVG01. The sequence continues at coordinate 54 of CAZEWV010000297.1, read as the reverse complement.
GAGAATCAACGGAAGTGGACATTGTGGCCCCGACAAATCCGGTCACTCCATAAC
>CAZEWV010000296.1:0-3975 GCA_964516025.1 uncultured Eubacteriales bacterium | reverse complement strand
GTATTTTCTCGAGGAGTATGAAATCCATATCAAGGAGAAAAGCTGCCCGGCTCTTGTCTGTAAAGATTTGATCATCTATTACATTGAACCCAAAAAGTGTGTGGGCTGTCTTCTCTGCAAAAAAAGTTGTCCGGTCGAGGCGATCGCCGGAGAGAGAAAACAACTCCATGTGATTGACCACGACCTCTGCATAAAGTGTGGAGCTTGCTTGGATGTTTGCCCACCCAAAGTGAGTGCTGTGTCAAAATACACGGGAACAAAAAAAGACAAATTGACGAAAAAGACTTCTCCGAAAAGAGTAATAAAATGAAACTTGTTTTAAACGGCAAAGAAATTGAAGTTGAAGGCAGACCGACAATTCTCCAGATCGCCAGAGAAAACGGTGTCAAAATTCCTAGTCTGTGTGACCATGAAAGATTGACCCCGTTCTCCGGCTGCCGCCTCTGTCTCGTCGAAATCGAAGGTCGCAGGGGATTTCCTCCTTCCTGCGGGACATACGCAGAAGAAGGAATGAAGATCCAGACCGACACGCCTCAACTCAAGAAACTGCGTCAGCAGATTCTTGAACTTATTCTCTCCGAGCATCCCAGCTCCTGTCTTATCTGTTCGGAAAAAAAGGACTGTGATGACTATAAATCCACAATCAGGAAAGTTGGAGAGACCACGGGATGTGTTTTGTGTCCGAACAATGGACGATGTGAACTTCAGGATGTAGTTGAAACTCTGGAGATAGAAAACGTCCATTTTCCTGCCCTTTACAGAGACTTTGAGGTCAAGAAGAAAGATCCCTTTTTCGACCGCAACTATAACCTTTGTATTCTCTGTGGACGATGTGTGCGGATGTGTCATGAGGTGCGGGGTGCTTCCGCCATTTCGTTTGTGCATAGAGGATCAAATGAAGTGATCGGAACGGTTTTTGATAAAACTCTTGTTGAGGCAGGCTGTCAGTTTTGCGGTGCATGTGTGGACACCTGTCCGACAGGAGCCTTAACCGAAAGATCTTTAAAGTACGAGACTCTTCCGGATGGACAATCAAAAACGATTTGCCCTTTTTGTGGAATAGGGTGCGTTCTGGATGTGGATTTGAAAAATGGCAAAATATTGAGCACTCGTCCGGCTAATGGCACGTCTTTGAATAGAGGACAGGCCTGTGTGAAAGGCCGCTTTGTTTCAAAGGATGTCGTCTATGCAACCCAGAGAATCAAAACTCCCAAAATCCGGAAGGGAAAAGAACTGGAAGAGGTCGGTTGGGATGAAGCCCTTGATTTTGCCGCTCAAAAACTCAAAGAATATAAAGGCAGTGAGTTGGCCCTAATCGATTCACCACAGATGTCAAGTGAAGACATTTACGTGAGTAGAAAGTTTGCCAAGCATGCCATCAAAACAAAGAATGTCGCTGCTTCACCTGGATTTGCTCCCAAGTCCATCTATCAGTCGCTGTTTCTGGACAACGGCACACTGTCTCCACTGAATTTTAAACTGAAAGACATCGCCAAAGCGCGGACCATAGTCCTTATGGGAACGGATTTGACGGTTTCACACCCCATCGTCTGGCTGGAAGTGCTGGAGGCGGTGAAGAATGGAGCCAATCTCGTCGTTGTGAGCCCAACAGAACTTGCCTCCACTCGTTTTGCAACCCAGTGGTTGTGCAATAAAGCCGGCAGTGAAATCCATTTACTCGGCTATCTATCGAAGATCATTTTGGAACAGGAAGGAGCCTCGGAGCTGAAAGAAATTGAGGGATATGAAACATTTCTCAAATCTTTGGACAAGCTGTTTTTAGAACGTACGGTGGAATTGACGGGTATAAATGAGCGTCAGCTGAGAGATACAGCTTTGTCTCTTTTAGAAGAAGGATCTGTCGCCTATCTGTTTGGCACGGAGTTGACTTCCCTTGCTCAGAGAAATATGGGGGCTTTGGCTCTTAAGAATCTAACTCTAATGACTTCCGGACAACTTTTCCCTCTTGGATTAGAAAATAATCTGAGGGGACATTTTGAACTGACCCATTTTTCTTCCCTCAGAGATAAAAAAATAGATGATCTTTTACAATCTGTGGAGGATGGCCGGATCAAAGCTCTTTATGTCATGGGGACTCTTCCTTGGCCGAAAAAGGCACGGGCCGAATTTGTTGTTTTTCAGGGAAGCCATGAGAATGAGATATCACAGATGGCTGATGTTGTTTTTCCTGCGGCGACGTTTGCAGAAGTGGAAGGCACGTATGTCAATATCGAGGGAAGGATTCAAAGGTTTTTCCCGGTTATTGAGCCGATAGGAAAGGCCAGACCGGACTGGTGGATTCTTGCACAACTTGCTGAACGGTTAAAGCTTACGGGTTTCAAATACAAAAAATCAGCGAGTATCTTGAATGAAATCCAGAAGAACAATTTTGGACTAAAAAAAGCCTCTGCAGAAGACCTGAAAAAGGGGGAGGAGATTTTTGTCCAGGAAAGGGAAGAAGAAAAATCCCAATTTTTCCCTATTGAGTTCTCTCCCTCGATTCCTTGTGTTAGCAATGAATACCCTTTTCTTTTGCTGAATGATTACAACCTGGATGCCTACAGAACTTTAATTCTTGGTCGTGTATCCAGAGGAATGGAAAAAATCAGGAATCCTGAATGGATTTCCATATGTCCTGAAGATGCGGAAAAGATTGGAGTGGAGAATGGGGATAATGTTGAAATTGTCTCAGAACTGGGCAAAATGACAGGCCGTGTAAGATTAACAAATAATGTCGCCGAAGGGATAGTCAAATCTAACTTTATCTGGAGTGAAAATCAGAAATTCCATACAACGATTCTCAAAGCACTCGGGTCTGATGATTTCAAATCCATCCGGATACTTCCAGTAAAAATTGAAAGAGGATAGATATGCCAAAAATACTTCAAAGGAAGCGGTTGGTCCCAAACGTACATCTTTTAGAAATTGAAGCTCCACAGATTGCACGAAAGTGCAAGCCCGGTCAGTTCGTCATAATCATGCCCGATGAATTCGGGGAAAGGATCCCTCTGACAATCGGTGACTGGGACGAGGACAAAGGATCGGTTACGGTTGTGTTCATCGTTGTCGGTACGTCCACTCATAAACTTTCTCTTCTGGAGGAAGGAGATGACGTCCCGGTATTTGTCGGTCCACTTGGGAAAGTCTCTAAAATTGAAAAGTTTGGGACAGTCATTTGTTCAGGAGGATGTTTTGGAATTTCGGCCATCTACCCCATTGCCAGAGCCATGAAAAAAGCCGGGAACAAAGTGATCACCCTGCTTGATGTCAAGGCCAGCTACCTCCTCTACTGGGAGGAGAAACTGAGAGCCGTCAGTGATGAATTTTTTATTTCGGCAAGAGACAACTTTTATAACTGCAAAGATTTTATCCCTGAAGTTCTTAAAAATATCGTCAAAAAAGAGAAAATCGACAGGGTGGTTTCTATTGGCTGCACGTATCTGATGTATGTGTGTTCTCAAGCCACCCGGTCGAAGGGGATCAAGACTTTGGTCAGCCTGAATCCTATCATGGTGGATGGGACAGGCATGTGTGGAGCGTGCCGGGTGACAGTGGATGGCAAAACTAAATTTGCCTGTGTGGATGGCCCTGATTTTGATGGTCATCTTGTTGACTGGGAAGAGCTTTTTACCAGGAGGAAATCTTATTTTGATGACGAGATCCAATCTCTTAGTGATTGGGAAAGGAAAACTTTTCCTTAAGAAGTTTTTATAAAAAAGAGTGAGTGATGACGGAAAACAAAAAACAAATGCCGCAGGAGCTTAAAGAAAAGCTCAGAGCCGGATTCAATCTTGAATGGCGGAAGGAGCTGCGAAAATCTATTCCTGTCAAGGAAAGGATGAAGCTCTCTCGAAAAAAAATGCCCGAAAGGAATCCGGAGGAGCGCAATACGGATTTTAATGAAGTGAACCTTGGTTTGGATCTAAAAAAGGCTCAAGAGGAAGCCCGGCGGTGTATGGATTGTGCCAATCCTCA
>CAZEWV010000295.1:1679-3989 GCA_964516025.1 uncultured Eubacteriales bacterium | reverse complement strand
AATAGGCTTCTGTCCATATAAGCACCCGGATCACCTTCATCAGCATTACAGATTATGTATTTTTCTTGGGATTTCACGCGGTGACAGATTTCCCACTTTTTGCCTGCAGGAAATCCCGCCCCGCCACGTCCTCTCAAACCGGAAGTTATAACATCTTCGATGACTTCTTCTGAAGTCATGTTGAACAAAACTTTGCTTAAAGCCTGGTATCCATCCAAAGCGACATAATCTTCGATCTTTGTAGGATCGATCTTGAAGTTATTTTCCGTCAGCAGTCTCTTCTGTTTTTTATAAAAAGGGATCTCCCCCTGTTCATGAATTTTTTTCTTGGATTTTACCTCTTCAAAAACCAAGGAAGGTATTGTCTTATTGTTGAGGAGAGTGTCTTCAACGATCCTAGGGATATCTTTAGGCGTCAGTTTTTTATAAAATATCCCCTCCGGATAGACGACCAAATTGGGCTCCATCTCGCAGAATCCATGACAGCCTGTAATTTTAACCTCGATCTTATTCTTAAGATTTCTCTTCAATAATTCCTTTTCCAGGGCTTCGATAACAGGCACAGAGCCGCTGGCTTGACCGCAAGTACCGGAAGAAATCACGACTGTTTTACTATACTGAGGACGGTTGGCCAGCACTGTGCTCTTCCATTCCAACAATTGATTGGGATGACTTATTTTCTCCATGATCATGCCTTATCCTCTTTATATTCTTTTAGAATAGCATCGATTTTGTTCAGAGTGATATTGGAATAATATTTTTCGTCAACCACAACAACCGGGCCGATGGCACAGCAACCGATACAATTAACGGTTTCGAGAGTGAATTTATCGTCCGCCGTTGTCTCTCCCACCTTCACATCCAGTTTTCGCTCTATCTCTTCAACAATCTGCTGTCCTCCCCTGACATGACAGGCTGTTCCCAAACATACAGTCATAACATGCTCACCCTTTGGTGTAAGGCTGAAAGCATTGTAGAATGTCAGGACGCCAAATATTTCACTTTCAGAAACTTTCAAGCACCTGGAAATAGCCGACACGGCTTCAGGAGGAATGTAACCATATTCTGATTGAATCTCTCGAAGAATATGAATTAGTTCTTTTTGATCTGTTCTTGAACCGTTGATAATCTTTTCTAGTTTTTCATTGTCCATGTTAAACTCACCAGTTCTTATTATTCGAGGCCAAACCTCTCAGCAATTGATTTTTTTACAACCTTTCCGCCGTAAATATAAACTCCTCTCTCCAGATTGCGATTGTGTTTTAAGACTTTTTCGATGCCCATCTCGCCAATCTCGATCAAATACGGCGTCACGAGATTGGACAGAACCTTGCTCGATGTCCGGCTGACTGTCGACGTGATATTGGGGATACAATAATGAATGATTCCTTCATCTTCATATGTCGGTTGTTCCAAAGTCATTGGACGGCTTGTCTCGACACAACCACCTTGATCCATAGCCAGATCGATAAGCACCGATCCTTTTCTCATAGTTTTCACCATGTCCCGAGTAATCATCGTGGGAGCTTTCTCACCCGGACGCAGCACCGCCCCAATAAGGATATCGGCCACTTTGGTCATCCTCGCCAGGTTGTATTTGCTGGCAAACAAAGTCACAAGACGACCCGAGGTCATCTCTGTGAGCTCCCGGAGTCTGTCCATCTTTGTTCCCAGAACTATTGTGTGGGCTCCCGCATCAAGCATGGCTGTGGCTGCAGACCGGGCCAGAATCCCGCTCCCAATGATGACTGCTGTTGCTGGAGGCACGCTCACAACTCCCCCTATAACAATTCCTCTGCCGGATTGACTTGTTTGGAGGTAATGACCGGAGATCACAAGACACATCTGTCCGGCAATTTCACTTAGACTCTCAATGAAAGGAAGGGATTCGTTCTTATCTTGAACAATCTCATATCCGATGACAGTGACGTTGTTCTCCAGAAGTCTTTGAACATTTTTTTTACCGGCAACCGCCAGATGATGAAAACCAAAAAGGATCTGATTGGATATGACTAATTGGCACTCCTCTTCATCAAGGGGAGAAATATTGAGAACCAAGTCGGAACGGCCAAAAACTTCTTCTTTTGTAAAGACTATTTTTGCTCCCTGAGAGGTGTATTCCTCATTGGAGTAGCCGGATTTTAATCCTGCTCCTGCCTGCACAAAGACAGTGTGATCCCTTTCATTCAGCAGAGAAACACTGCTGGGGGTTAGGCCTGTTCTATTCTCAATTTTGGAGCTTTCGTTGACAACTCCAATGTTCATGATAACCTCCAAAGATATAAGAGACAGATTATAATATCAGATTAA
>CAZEWV010000295.1:0-1579 GCA_964516025.1 uncultured Eubacteriales bacterium | reverse complement strand
CGGCAGTTTATGAATATAGCGGCCGGAGCAAACAAAGCTGCAAGAGCAATGGCGATGCCGTCATCACAAATAACAGATCCAACAGCATTTCCCAGAGAGATTTCCAGATTGCCAAGAAAGGCGGCAATCACAGAAACGCTAAACTCAGGAGCTGTGGTCGCGAGGCTGACAAGCACGATACCAATGATCAATTTTGGAATCTTAAAGACTTCGGCAATTCCCGAGGCTCCGATAACCAGATAATTCGCGGTCTTAAATAAAACCACAAATGAAAACACAAGTGCAACAAAATATATATAAATCATTTTTATCGCCTACTTTTTATAGACAATTTCCCCCCCCACAATAGTCATTAAAACCTGGGTTTGAGAGATGTCAACAGGAGAAATCTCAAATAAATTATCACTGAGCACGACGATATCCGCGTATTTCCCTTCTTCAAGCGAGCCTTTCTTGCCCTCGGCAAACTCTGCATAAGCTCCGTTACATGTATAACCTCTTATGGCATCTTCCAAAGAGATTTTTTGTTCGGGGTACCAGCCATCGGGATTTTTCCCATCGAGCGTGTTTCGTGTGACGGCCGCGTCTTTCAGAATTCCTGCAGGTTCTCCTGTCACACGGTCTTTAAGGTCGACTTCGATCAAATGATCACCTTCTCTAAATCATGCCGCAAAACAAGACGGCCAAAATAATTTTCAAGAAGCTCCTTTTCAATTTCTGATTCTGAAAATTCAAGATCACCAAAAATATGACAGGGAAGAAGACACTTCACGCCGCTGTTCTGACTCAAACGGCCCAAGTCCGATGCATTGGTGTGTATATCATAAAGAATGGGGTACAAATCAAAATAGCGTTTGGGAGCGCTGCACTCATGGATAAGATAATCGATGTCTCTGGCTGCCTTAAAAATCGGAGGGTGGATGGGTGTATCTCCGGAAAACAGCAGTTTTTTGTTTGGATTCCGGAATTCAAAAATAAAAGCGAGAGACGAAGGATGATGAGGCACATCCAGACAAGAACAATGAAGTGACGGCTGCAGCTGGAAATCCTCACCGGATTTCAAAGGAATAAAATTTATCCGGCATTTTATCTTTTCCTCCCGGAGGTGAAAAAGATCAAGCAAATTCCGGCAAAAATGAACACTCTCCTCTGTTCCATACAGATTGATCGTGTTTTCGACAAGCATCAAACTGTGTACCAAAGAGGGCAGGCCGTAAATATGGTCAGGATGCACATGTGTGATCACAATTGAGGCGATCATCTCAGGTTCAAGTTCGACTTTTTTAATTTTCTGGATAACACTGCCTGGGCAGTCAACCAGGACAAGCTGTTTGTTTTGGTGGATCAATAATGCAGTATTGTCTCTCTCCCGGGTGGCGATCCAACCTCCTGTTCCTAAAAAATAAATTTCAGTCATTCTTCTTCTTGGGCCAGGATAAAAGAATATCTGATTAAAATCAACTCTTCTTCAACTCAACCATATCTTGACAGGGAGAGTTGACTTTGCATAATAAGAGACCATGGATGAACGAGAGTTAAAGGTATCGGCACCGGGACGCATTTGCCTGTTTGGAGAACA
>CAZEWV010000294.1:0-4004 GCA_964516025.1 uncultured Eubacteriales bacterium | reverse complement strand
ACCTACAGGATAGAGAAGACCGAAGATGGATTAAAAGTGGTCATTAAAAAGCAGCTTTCTGAGTGAAACGATGCTTTTATTGTCTGTGGATACAACATCACCCGCCGGTTCTGTGGCTCTTTTGAGGAACACGAACCTGCTTTCCGAAGTCAACTGTGATTCAAGCCTGACCTATTCGGAAAGACTGCTCTCGGCCGTTCACTATATTCTTGAGACTCAAGGATTGGAAAGTGTGGACATCGATGCCTTTGCCCTAGCCGTGGGGCCGGGTTCATTTACCGGAATTAGAATCGGAGTGAGCACGATCAAATCACTGGCTTTAGCGTCAGGGAAACTTGTAGCCCCGGTGTCTTCTCTTGATGCCTATGCATTAAAGCTTCATATGCAGGGGGGGCGTCTTGTCTGTCCCTTTCTCGATGCGAAGAAAGGAGAGGTCTATGCGGCTCTTTCTGAGTCCCAGGGTGGTCAAATCATAGAAATATTTGCTCAGGGTGCCTATTCCCCAGACTATATTTTATCAAGACTTCCCACTCACAGGATTATCGGATTCATTGGAAATGGAGTTGAGGTCTATCGTGAAAAAATCGTGAGCTACCTGAAAGATAAAGCGAGATTGTCTTCACGTTCTCTCTTTATTGCACGGGAAGTAGGCCTTCTCGGATACAAAGTCTTGAAAGAAAACAGGGGCATTCAAAGTGGAGATGTGAAGCCTCTTTATTTCCGAAAATCCCAGGCGGAGGAGAACAATCAGTAAGACCGAACCAATTCTGTCGGATTACTATTTGAGGGAAATGAAGGAGGACGACCTGGCTTCTGTCATGGAAATTGAACATCTATCGTTCCCTCATCCATGGCGCCTCTCGACATTTATTGGTGAGCTCGGAAATTATCCTATGACTATCCCTTTTGTGATCATACACAGCTCTAATGAACGTTTAATGGGATATGTTTTTCTTTGGTTTATCCAAGAAGAAGTTCAGATCAGCAACTTTGCCCTACACCCTGATTTTAGGAGAAAGGGTGTAGGAGAATCCGTGCTGCGCGATATCCTGGATAAGGTTACGAAAGAAGGAGCTGCAGTAATATTTCTGGAGGTCAGGCCTTCAAACCGCGTTGCTCGCTCTCTGTATGAAAAGCTTGGTTTTCAAATTCTGGGAAAGAAAATAAATTATTATCAGTCTCCGGTTGAGGATGCCCTGATCATGGGAAAAAATTTGAAAAGATAAATATTTCCTTTAAATTTGAATTCTCTCTCTATCCTGTCAATAAATAACTTTTATCAGGCACAGCCCCTGGGGTGGAGCCGTGGGATTTGAGAGAGTTCTTTTTTTTGTTTTGAATATATCTTCGATTGTTTGAGGTGGGATCTTTTCTTTTCCGACTTCGAGAAGTGTCCCCACGATGCATCTGACCATGTAACGCAAGAACCCCCTTGCTTCCACCGTGTAGATGATTTCCTTTTTGTTCAAAGTGACTTCTGACCGGGTAATCGTCCGGACGGGATTTAAAAGCCGGTTTGATGAAAAAGGTGTAAAATCAGCTTCCCGTACAAATAGAGCGGCGGCTTCTTTCATTTTTTTAACATTCAGCCGAGAGGGCCAGTGCAGAACGTAACGAAGGAGGAAGGGACTGATGGAAAGGGATTGGACTATACGGTATTGATATGTTTTGGAAACGGCAGATTTTCTGGCATGAAAGTCGGGAGCTGTCTTTTGAAGAGAGGTGATCCGGATATCTTTGGGGAGGTTGCCGTTTATGGCGCGGATGAGCTCTTTGTTTTCAAGTTTAAAATTTGCTTTAAAATGAGCGGATTGAGCCAGGGCGTGCACACCCGCATCTGTCCTTCCTGCTCCCATAATAGGGATTGGTCTTGATGCAATTTGGGCGAGAGCATTTTCAAGAAAGCCCTGTATTGTTTTTTTCTCGGGTTGGCGCTGCCAGCCGGAATAATCTGTGCCGTCGTAGCTGATGAGGATGTGATAGTTTTGTTGCATTGTCTAGATAAGGGTTCAGGACTCGGACAAAAGAGCTAGTTTGACTGCCTCCTCGGCCGAAGATACCGTTTGGACTCCTTTGATGTTCCAGGTTCCGATACCGATCACTTTTTTCCCGTAAACAATGCCGAATGCGATTTCAGAGAGGGTTCCGTATTCGCCATCGATGGCGATAAGAGTATCAGCGTTCATAGCCACAAGGGAATTTCGTGTGTACCCTAAACCGGTGGCAATAGAAATATCAATAAAAGAATTGGCATCCTGAGGCAGATTTCCAGGGAGAATTCCCAGTGTCAGCCCTCCAGCCTGTTTGGCCCCTTTGGCGGCGGCTTCCATAACTCCTCCGAGGCCGCCGCACACCAGGACACCATTGTTTTTTGCGATGAGTGTGCCGACTTCAAAAGCCACACGGAGCCATTCCTTTTTCGGGCTGGCACCTCCGATGACACCGATCCTGATCCTGCGTCTTATGTCCATGGGATGATTCCTTTTTTTTGACTCTCAATGGATATTATACCAAGAATCTAAAAAGAGCAATTTTGAGAGGCTTTCATGCCTGTCTATCTTGCTTTGTCCTGATAATTTACTTAAAATGCCCAGAGAGGAGACTACTGAATGCGACAAAAAAGTGTGATATGTGTTGTCGCTGCCGTTTGTCTCCTTCTCCAGAGTTGTGCGCAGAAATCCTCTTCACAGTTTGAAATTATTCGGCTGATTGATGAACTTGAGGCTAAAAACATCATAATGTCTCCGTTCATCAATCTTTCTGAGATCGATTTGTCCTCCAATCAAAGTTTTCCAATAAAATCATTTCCGCTTCAGGATATGGGCTCTGGAGAAAATCCATCTCAATTGAAAAGAAAAATAAAGGTGTGGAGAGAGCAACTCAATGCACTTTTTGCTCCTCCGGACAGTCGTTATGATTATCAGATCCGTGTGAAAGAAAATGAGGTTTTGGAATTTGGAATCGGAGTGATTTCGGATCAAAATTCAAAAAAAATACTTTCGAATGGACAAGAAGGAGGAGAGAATATTATTCGATTCTCCGTCGTTGTTGAAGCCAATGGCATTGAAAAAATTCTGTTTGAAAAGATTTTAAGCATTCCGTCTTTGGAAGAGAGACAGGTTTATGTACAGCAGACATTGGATTTATCATCATATCTAGGGCCTATTCGTCTGTCCTTTGAGACCTCAGGAGAAAAAGGGGCTTTTTCATTTTGGACGAATCCTGTGATCTACCCGAAAGAAAAAAGTCACAGCCAGATCATTCTTATCTCCATCGATACTCTTAGGGCTGATCATCTTGGTGTATATGGATACGAGCGGGACACGAGTCCGAATATCGATTCCCTGGCTGCAGAGAGTGCTATGTTCGCCAATGTCTATGCGTCTTCCCCGTGGACCCTGTCTTCGCATGTCTCTTTATTGACATCTCTCAACAGTGTTAACCATCAAGTTTATCAGGACAATGAAAAGATGGACCCGGACCTTGTTACCGCAGCCGAAATGCTGAGAGTGAACGACTATTATTGTTCGGCCTTTACAGGGGGAGGATTTGTCAGCGCGGTATTTGGTTTTTCAGATGGTTTTGATTCGTATTATGAGCGAACGGATGAAGTTTTATTGGATAAAGCAGCAGAACTCAATTTCCGCGACGTAGCGCGCTGGATCGACAGCAACAAAAACAAGAATTATTTCCTCTTTATCCATACCTATCAGCTTCACGATCCTTATGCCTGCCCCGCTCCTTACAAAACCATGTTTCTTTCTGAAAATTCAAAATGGAGTCATATCAACCTCAATGGTCATCTTGGTGGAAAGAACGCCATATTCAAAGAACTTCCGGAAGACGAGCGTCAGAATATCATCGATTTGTATGATGCGGAAATCCGCTACACAGACGAAAAGCTTATAGGGCCGCTCGTTCAGAAGCTCAAAGAGATGGATCTCTTTGCCCGGACTATGATCATTTTTACGAGTGATCATGGGGAAGAATTTTACGATCATAAG
>CAZEWV010000293.1:0-4007 GCA_964516025.1 uncultured Eubacteriales bacterium | reverse complement strand
GAGAGAAAATCCGGGCATTTTCTTGGGATGTTATCCCGTCAATAATGCCTATGGAGAGACCGTTCTTGGTCTTGCCGGATAGTTTAAATGCCCCTAAAATGGATGTATTCTGAGGCATGTCCACAAAATAACCATCGCTTGAATAGAGGCTTCGATTCGGCCTTCGTCCAATACGGCGGGAATAAAAGAGGTTGTCGCTGGACAGATCGCCATCGCCAATCATGACCTGGAAGGACATGATGCTTCGCCCCTCGATGAAAAAAGGTCTTTTTTCCTCAAAATATGTTTCAAATGCCGTAAGATTGACCTCCGAGGGATCGGCCTCGACCTGGCCAAAATCGGGATTAATCGTAAAATCAAAGGTCAGGTCGCTGGAAATTCCAATTTTTCCATCCAGGCCACCGACAAGACTGTTTGACCGGCCGGAAGCAAAGGGATTTCCTGACTGCTCCTGGTAGCTTTCCAGCATGCCCACCGTATAAGGATAAAGCTCGATCTTCCGAGAGGACTCAATTCCATTTATTCCGTGAAGTTCACCGAATTGATTGACAAAACCCGAAACATCTTTTGGAATCAGCTGCCAATTGGAGACTTCTTCTTTACGAAAATAAACTCGATTGACTTGGAGTCCCCATACATGTTCCTGTTTTTTCCCAAATCGCAGTTGAGACAGAGGAATCCGCATCTCTGCCGTCCATCCCTCCGTGCCCACAGCCGCCTTGACATACCAGATCGGATCCCAGTTTGGGTCTCTCCCCTGTCCATTTTCAGTAATAATCTCATCACCTTTCACTCCGGCTGCATTAACAGCAAAGGAAAAAGCCGTGCGATGGTCATAGTAGCTATCCAGAAGGATGGACACCCTATCGCCTTCCAGAATGTCACGCCTGGCCAATCGTCGTTCGATTTTATCCGGTTCTTCATCATAGGCTTGAATAGCAACATAGATGTTTTTCCCATCATAGAGAATCTTAAACGCTGTTTGCTGGGATGGGGCCTGACCTTCATAGGGCATGCTCTGGATAAATCCACCTTCCCACACACCCTCTCTCCAGACAGGATCATCCAATCTGCCGTCGATGACAGGAAGTAGAGGATTTGTCTTTTTAGCAAGGTACTGCTTTCCATCTATAATCTGAGGAGTCACCTGAATTGAATTGACAGTATAACGCTTTTTTGTGACAGGATTGGAATTCGCCAGATGGGTCACCGTGAACACTAAAATTATCGACAGTATTATGGTTGCAGATCGTTTCATTTTACACCTGTGTTTGTGTTTCATCTTTATTCCATCCTAATTGTTTAGACGAGAATACTTGATAAAAGGTTGTCATTATTTCTGCAGTCTTAACAACTGTTTTTGTAAGGTAATAAAACCTTCAATGAAGACTGAAGCCAAAACGCCTGCACTGCCTGGTGAACATGTGTGGATGTCTGTTATTTCAATGCACGCGAAATTAGGGATAGGGACCTCGTCAAGTCGTGTTCCACGGGACTGGGCCGACTACCTTAAATTCTGGGAGTTAAAACTTCTCAGCAGATAGACTTCTATTTTCGAACTCGTGTGATTTCGAACACAACAGGATTGACAGCATCCGGGCAGGCATGAGTTTTTGTGTCGGGATCCTTGAGCCAGGGAAAGCGGGCTTCAAACATCATCGCAAATACAGCTGGCAGCATACTGTAAAGCGCATGAATACAGATTTTTCCATCGATTCCAGTCTCTGTAATTTTTACGATATCGCCGACATTATGCCCAATGGCACATGACCCTTTTTGACTTTTTACCTTAACCATAACCGAAGTGATTTTTTTCGCCATCTCTACCTCCTCGATTTCTCTCCTATTTGAAAAGATCCCATCCATTTCACCATATAATGGCTCCCCTTGCCTCGCAGCCACAAACACTCCTGCAGCTGCAAAAGATGCTGTCTTACAAAAATTTCTCCGTCCCTTCTGGAAAGATTGATCTTTTTGTGAGTGTTTTTTGCGTTTCATATTACTCATCCTCTTATTCAATCCACAGATCCCTCTCAAGATCCTCCCAGAATTCGAGCGTCATCCCGCTGTGGTCAAAAACACCCATATAATAGGGATCCACCGTCTTGTATTCTGCGTATGGTCCCGAGTATTCTGATCGACGCTTTTTATACGCTTCATAATCGGCCAGGCTGTCGTACTCCCACATGATAAAGTGTCGATTGGAGTTTTCTCCAGCCACTTTCTTATAGAAATACCGCACACTTTTCCATTCTTTGAAGAGTTCCCGATGATTTTTCACCCATTTCAGCCACCCCCGTAAGGCTTTTTGATGAGTCTCATCTTTTCCTTCCGCCACCAGCCAGCTTTCGACTTCAAATACAGACATCTTTCTGGCCTCCTTTTTTTAGAATGGATAAGGTGCGAACATCCATCCCCCCGAATTCAGCTCCGTATTTTTGAACGGTTTCATCCCATTTCTCAAGAGTTTTTCTAGAAATATCGGTTGATGGTCCAGATATTATATCAAGTTTTAGAAAAGGCAAAGCCCCTACCATCATGGCCCAAAAAGTTCCGTTTTTTATGAATTTTCTCCTTCCAAAAACAAGGGCTCGATTCTTCATGTCTTTCTCCTTTTTGTTATAACAAATCAAGGTTAAAATGATTTCCCATTCTCAACATTATATGTGCTTCTTCTCTGATTGGCAAAACCGATAAGAGTTCTGCTGTCCACCTGTTTACAAGGCAATGCATATATCCTATAATAATAGTGTATATTAATCCCCCGAGGAGTTGAAATGAAATCTCGAATTTTTCTCCTTCTAACACTGATGGCGGTTTTCTTTGGGATAGGATTCTGCGCCAAAGCGGCACAGAACGTCCTTTTACGGGGAAGTATAACATGTTTCATGAAAACGGGACCTATTCATGCGCAGCGTGCGGGTCTCACCTAGGACATGTCTTTGATGACGGACCGGCTCCAACGAGAGAGCGCTACTGCATAAACTCTGCTGCACTGAATTTCAAACCTGCAGAAGCTGAAAAACCAAACCAGCAGACCATCGCCACAAAAGTCGCCCCCACCGAGGTCTTCTACCAAGCAGAGGATTACCATCAGGATTATTACGAAAAACTACAGGGGAGGAGGCGGCGGCTAGTCTGGAACGTACATGGATATTGCGATAAGCCACGAGCCGTCCTCTTGTTTTCGCAGTATGTATAAGAACTTCCCGGTGTAGCTTTGGACGGTCTCAGGTGCCCCTTTCGGGCCCATTGTCGCAGAAAGTGTTCCCCAGACATAGGCAAGGTCATCTCGCCCATCAATTTCCTCAAGCGTTTGGTTTAATGCCGTGTACGTGAGTTTACTAAAAACCTCCTCCTTAAATGCTTCTCGCCCCTTTAAGGATGCCCCCTCCGCAATCGCGGTTGAATCCTCGGTATAGAATTCTAGGATTGCCTCCGTACCGCCAGCCAGCACAGCTTGCCCATAATCATCGAGTGTTGTTTTAATCGCCGCCACATCCTCATCTGAAAATGCTGACACTTCACCCTGCTTCTTGCAGCCAAAAGTAAAACAAAGCAGAAAGACTAAAGGAATGATCATAAGTAGTTTTTTCATGTAATCCCTCCTAACTTGTAATACATGAATTCTATTTATATTATAGGTATTGTCAAGTTAAATTTTGGTCAATCCGGGGGGGGATTAATAAGATAGTACATAATACGCTTCACTTATTAACTGAGAGTATCTATTTATATTCCGCAATGACATAAGAGTCATCAGTATCAATAGACAAATAAAAAATTGGTGTGCCTTCTACAACTTTTGCAACGTGGAGGGCTCTACCAAATCAATTTGAATAATTCGTTAGTACTTGACTTTTGTATCCACAGTAAAAAATTTATAGTTATCATAAACGACAGTTGTTTTAGACCTAAGGAATCTTCTACCTCCTCGACGGGAGATGTAAATTTCTTCAACGGAATATTTATTAGGGAATCTAATTTTGTTTTTCTCAAATCCAAAT
>CAZEWV010000292.1:0-4023 GCA_964516025.1 uncultured Eubacteriales bacterium | reverse complement strand
CGTTTTACATTATCAACTATTCGATAATCAGGTATTTTGTCGAGTTTTTTAGAGGTGACCATGAAGAGAAGTTCTATTTTTTAGGCGTGTCCTATCCACAGGTATTCTCTGTTTTGGGCCTGATTACAGGATTTATTCTTCTTTTTATCCTGAAAAAAAAACAGAACGTACGTGTCTAAAACATCTTTCTTGATTCTTCCCGATTCGGGACAAGATCAGCGAGTGGATATCTACCTTTCGCAGAAATATCCTCATCTCAGCCGTTCATACATCCAAAAATTAGTGCAAGAACACCGTGTCAGAATAAATGGTCAAAGTGTAAAAACCAGTTATCGATTGAAAACAGGGGACTTGGTTGAAATAGAGATAATCTTTCCCCTACAGGATCCAATTTTGCCTGAGAAAATCCCGTTAACGTGTCTCTTTGAAGATGAAAATATTCTCGTGATCGAGAAACCGTCAGGGCTGGTTGTGCACCGGGGAGCCGGAACTACAAAGCACACTCTTGTTAACGCCCTGCTTTTTTATTGCCCCTCATTAAGTGGAGTGGGCGATGTTGAACGACCTGGAATTGTCCATCGATTGGATAAGGAGACGTCAGGTGTTATGGTGGTGGCTAAAACCCAAATGGCTTTTGAGGAGCTTCAGCGCCAATTTAAGGCCAGAGAAGTGGAAAAGCAGTACCTTGGGCTTGTATGGGGAAGAATGCCTGAAAAGACGGGGCTGATCACATGGGATATTGGCCGTCATGAGAAGCAACGACAGCGGATTTCGATCAAGACGAAAAAGCCTAAGGCAGCGAAAACGCATTTCACGGTAAGACAAGAATGGGATGAATTCTCATTGCTCGAAATTAGGCCTCTCACAGGGAGGACACATCAAATAAGAGTTCATTTTGCGGCTTCAGGCCATCCTATTGTTGGAGATACTAAATACGGCCGGAAAAAAACAAAATCCCAAATTTCTCGTATGTTTCTCCATGCTCTTCAACTGGCTTTTGTGCATCCGGGATCAAAAGAGAGAGTGGAATTCAGTTCCCCTCTCCCACAAGAACTCAGTGAATTCCTCGAAAAGCTCTCTCCTTAAATTAAAACATTCCTAATTTTTCCTAAACGGATTTCTCCATCATCTTCCCATAACTCAATAAGAATCACGAAAAAAGAAATGCATGTAGCATCTTTTTTTTCTTGAGAAAAAGGGAAGAATTGTTGTATTATACCTTTTGTATTTTTTTAACATAAATGTGGTTTTCGAAACAAAAATGCACATTTTTTATTTAGTGTTGGAGGCTTGAAGATGAAAGATTATCCTGTAGAAAATATCCGGAATATTGCCATAGTAGGGCATGGTTCCTCAGGAAAGACATCACTGACGTCAGCCATGTTGTTTGATGTGGGAGCGACAACGAGATTCACCAAAGCGGACAAGGGAAATACAGTGACGGATTATGATCCTGATGAAATTGAAAGAAACATTTCTATCAACTCGACATTATGTCACTGCGAATGGAAAGATTTTAAGTTCAACATTATGGACTGTCCTGGATATTCCAACTTTTTGTGGGATACAAGGGCAAGCTTGAGAGCTGTGGATGCCGGCGTTCTTGTGGTCTGTAGTGTTGCAGGCGTTGAGTTTGGGACAGAAAAAGCCTGGGCGATGTTTGAGGAGTTTGAACTTCCCTACATGTTTGTCATCAATAAACTCGATCGGGAAAATTCGAATTTTAAACGAACCATAGACTCTATCCATGAATTTTTCGGGAGACAGGCCGTTCCTGTTCAGATTCCCATTGGTTCCGAAGCAAATTTTAGTGGTGTTGTGGATTTGATCAACAAAAAAGCTTATGAGTTTGAAAAAGACGAAAGTGGAAAGATGAAAGAGATTGATATTCCCGAGGATTTGAAAGAGGAAGCACAAAAAAAAATAGAAGAGCTGACTGAAATGGTAGCAGAAAACGATGAGACGTTGATGGAAAAATATTTCGAGAGCGGAAAGCTTTCCACTGAGGACTTGATCACTGGTTTGAAAAAGAGCATCATTGAACGACAATTTATCCCGATTTATATGGTGTCGGCACTGACAAATATTGGGATCCAGCCTCTTCTTGACGGCATGGCGAACTTTTTTCCATCTCCATTATTTAGAGAAGAAATCAAGAGTGAAGAGGGTGTTGTAAAGCCCACACTAGATGGACCTTTTTCAGCACTCGTATTTAAAACCTTATCCGATCCATATTCCGGGAGAATTTCTCTTTTAAGAGTATTTTCGGGTAAAGTGAATCCGGATGCGACGGTAACGAATTCCAGCAAAGAATCGAACGAAAAACTAGGTGGATTATTTTTTCTCCAAGGAGAAGAGCAGGTCCCGGTAGGCCAGGCCAAAGCAGGTGACCTAGTGGCCACGGCTAAGCTCAAGGACACATCAACTGGTGATACACTCTGTGCAAAAGGGGAGAAAATCAGGTTTTCTCCTTTTAAATTTCCGGAGCCGTCAATCTCTTTTGCTATCGAACCCAAAACTCGGGCCGATGAAGACAAAATTTCTCAAGCGATCCATAGAATCACCGAAGAAGATCCTACTGCGAGGATAGAGAGGGATCCCGAGACAAACGAGCTTATAATTTCAGGGAACGGACAGCTTCATGTTGAAATCATCACCAATCGATTGCAGAAGAGATTTAATGTTAATGTTGATCTGAAAACGCCAAAGATTCCCTACAAAGAAACCATCAAGGGAAAATCCGATGTTCAAGGCAAATACAAAAAACAGACAGGTGGACGAGGTCAGTATGGTGATGTCCATATCAGAATAGAACCTCTTCCAAAAGGAAAAGGCTTTGAATTCGAGGATAAAATATTTGGTGGATCGATCCCTAAAAATTATATTCCTTCAATTGAGAAGGGGATCCAAGAAGCCAGAAAAAAAGGAGTCATAGCAGGCTATCCCACGATCGACTTTAAGGTTCAGCTCTATGATGGAACCTACCATGATGTGGATTCTTCAGACATTGCCTTTAAAATTGCCGCGTCCATGGCTTTTAAAAAGGGGATTAAAGCGGCCAAACCAACTCTTCTTGAGCCCCACATGACTGTAGAAATCTACACTCCGGAAGCCTATATGGGTGATATAATGGGGAATCTCAATGGCCGCAGAGGAAAAGTCCAGGGAATGGAACAGAAGGGAAACATGCGGATTATAAAGGCGCTTGTGCCTATGGCGGAAATGCTGGATTTTGAACCCACATTGACATCAATTACTGGAGGGAGAGGATCATTCCTTATGGAGTTTTCACACTATGATGAAGTTCCGGGGCAGCTTCAGCCAAAGATCATTCAAAGTGCCATTAAAGAGGGGCGGATTAGGCCAGAAGAAGAAGAGAAATAGCTTTCAGTCGGCAAAGTAACCGGCACGGTGAGTGATTCGGTAGTTTTTCCCCTTAACTTTGATTTTCACATTCTTGAATTTGCCATCCTGTTTGTAGTTAAGTGGGGAATAGTAGACTAAGTAATAATTTTCTGAGGCATCCAAAGCTTTTTTAAATATATCTGTTCCATAAAAAGAACTGCCGACGAATCCTCCCGTTGCCAGAGCCATTTCCTGAAATGTACTGAAAACGTTTTCTACCTGATCGGCCATCGTAATGGTCTGCCCGGTTCCAAAACGTGAGAGAGAAGAGCTTTGGAATGGTGCTTTGGTTACATAGAGAAAGTGTATGGAAATAGAAGAGTCAGAAAAAATCTTTTTGACATTCTCCACATCAATATTGATGTCTCTTCTAAAAAAATCGAAGAGTTCGGTAACGCTTGCTACGATATCCATTCTGTCTTGATTTCCAGTAATGAGCTGTTCCATCGCCCTAGGATTCAATTGTGGAACGACATCCTTTTGATAGAACATGAATACATTTTTTTGACCCTCTTTTTCTTTGAGAAAATTGGCGAAATTGACCAATACTTCTTGATCGATGGACCGGAGTCTTTCAAAACGGCTTAAGACCTGTCTGTAGAGGCTCAATTTTTCATC
>CAZEWV010000291.1:2332-4036 GCA_964516025.1 uncultured Eubacteriales bacterium | reverse complement strand
AGGTCATAAGCCGAATTTTGTCCCGCCGAAACGGGGGTGGTTATTTCTCTAAGCGACCTACCCGACCTTAAGACGGGCCGTCTCATGCAGGTCAATTTGGTCTTGCTCCGGATGGGGTTTACCGTGCGTCTGATGTCACCACCAGACCGGTGAGCTCTTACCTCACCTTTTCACCCTTACTCCGCAAAAAGGCTCGCGCCGTTTTCGCAGGGCGGTGTGTTTTCTGTGGCACTTTCCTCCGATCGCTCGAAGTCGCCGTTAGCGACCATCCTGCCCTATGGAGTTCGGACTTTCCTCCCCCCCTTACTCATCACGAGAAGAGGGAGCAACCACCTCGCCTACTCCAGCCTTTATATTTATTCCATACTGTTCAAGTTTTTTATACAGGTTGCTTCGCGGTGTGTCAATCTCCCGCGCTGTTTGTGATATATTCCAGTTATTCTTCTCCAGCTTTGAGAGAATAAACTCTTTCTCTGCCAGATCTCGAAACTCTTTGAGACTCTTGATTTGTCCTGGATCAGGAAGAAATATCTGGGCATCTCCGGAAATTTGTTCGGGAAGGTCCTTTCTGTGAATTATCTCCAAATCAACTGTGACCATTAACCGTTCGATGATATTTTTCAGCTCTCTGACATTGCCCTTCCATGAGTACTTCACAAGCGCTTCCATAGCATCTTCAGCAAATTTTTTCTCTCTAAAATTGTTTTCTTCTGCAAAGTGTTTCAAAAAATAGGCTATTAAAATCGGAATATCCTCTTTTTTCTCCCTAAGAGGAGGAGAGACTATGGGCACCACATTCAAACGGAAATACAGGTCCTCTCTAAAATTGCCCTCTTTGATCTCAGTTTTTAAATCTTTGTTTGTCGCAGCAATAACTCTCACATCCACCTTCCCAACTTTGTGAGAGCCGACTTTCTGGACTTCTCCTTCCTCAAAAACACGAAGGACTTTTGCCTGTGTTTTGAGGCTCATATCACCGATTTCATCCAGAAAAATGGTCCCTCTATCTGCCAGTTCGAACTTTCCGAGTTTCTTTTCTGTGGCACCCGTGAAAGCCCCTTTGACATGCCCAAAAAGCTCACTTTCAATAAGTTCTTCCGGTATGGCCGCACAGTTGACTTGAATAAACGCTTCTTTTTTCCGAAGACTGTTTACATGGATAGACCTGGCTATGAGTTCCTTTCCTGTTCCGCTCTCACCATAAATCATAACGGTCGTATTTGTCGGTGCAATCTTCAAGATTTGTGTCCATAACTTTTTCATGGACTCATGACTGCCTATGAGATCATACTTCTTCTCTGATTTTTTCCTTAAATCCTGGCATTCCCGTCGCAGTTTATTCTGACTTGTCGCATTCCTGATACTCAGGAGTACTCTGTCTCTATGCAGAGGTTTTTCAAGGAAATCAAAAGCTCCCAGCTTTGTGGATTCGACCGCTGTCTGGAACGTACCATGTCCGGAAATCATAATGATTTCAGGCGAGTAGGGTTTCTTCTTCAATTCAGAAAGCAGTTCCAGGCCATCCATGCCAGGAAGTTTGATATCCATAAGGATCAGATCGAGTCCGACAGTTTCTTCAACAATACCCAGAGCTTCTTCAGCATCAGCCGCCTCAAGAAAGGAGTAGCCTTCGTACTCCAAAATCATCCTGAGAGACTTCCGGATATTTTCCTCGTCATCCACAACGAGAATTTTTTCTTTACG
>CAZEWV010000291.1:0-2232 GCA_964516025.1 uncultured Eubacteriales bacterium | reverse complement strand
GTAACGACAATATCGTCCTCGATCCGGACACCACCAAAATCTCTGTATTCGTTGACTTTTTTGTAGTTGATGTACTGTTTGTGTTTTTTCTCCGCTATCCACTTATCGATAAGATCCGGAATGAAGTAAATACCGGGTTCAACAGTGACCACATAACCCGGTTGAAGTTCTTTTGCCAATCTCAAATAGGCCAGGCCAAATTGATCGCTCCTCAAAGTCTTTGCGTCATAGCCAACATAATCCTCCCCATAGTTCTCCATATCATGCACGTCGAGTCCGATGTGATGACCAAGACCATGAGGAAAAAACAGCGCATGGGCTCCGGCTTTCACACCTTCTTCCACATCTCCTTTCATCAGACCGAGTTCCTTCAACCGCATAAAAGTTGTTTTGGCCGCTTTAAGATGAATGCTTCTGTATTTGACCCCGGGCTTGATAGCCTTGATGGCGGTTTCCTGGACTTCCAGGACGATGCTGTAAATTTCTTTTTGTTTCTCAGTAAATTTTCCGTCGACCGGGAAAGTTCTCGTGATATCCGCCGCATAATGTTTTGGTGATTCGGCCCCAGAATCAGCCACAACGAGTCTCCCCTTTTTTAGCTTATTGCCATGATAATGATTATGCAGAATCTGTCCGTTTATGGAAAAAATGACTGGAAAAGCCATGTGACAGCCCGCAGAAAGAGCTGTGCCTGACATCTGTCCGACAATCTCTCTCTCATAGACACCGGCTTTACCCATATTCATGGCAGTCAGGTACATGTCATATGTCACAGCATGTGCAAACTCCATTTCGGCAATTTCCTCTTTGATCTTTATCGACCGCTGCTCGACAACGGCTTTGATGAGGTCTTTGGAGACATAATCCTTGATGAGGTCTAAACGGATGCCGAGAAACTGGCTGATATTCTGTTTGGTCTCGGGACGGTAAGGCGGTAAAAAATGAATCTTTCGTCCCTGTTGGATCACTCTCTTGAGAGTTTCCTCCAGCTGCCCAAAAGATGCCGTTTCCTTAACACCAACCTTTGCAGCCCGTTTTTTGAGAAGAGGCTGAGATCCCATCCAAATGATATCTTCCATGGTCACATCATCACCAAAAAGAATGTCCTTCTTCTCATCTATATCGACAATGCCGGCCAAACCGTAAGAATCGAGTCCGAAGAAATAGAGAAAAGAACTATCCTGCCTGAAATGATAAGGATTTGCAGGATAATTCATCGGGGTTTCGTCGTTCCCTAAAAACAGGGCAACACCCGATTTAAGCTGTCTTTTTAAGCGATTTCGTCTTTGAGTATAGATTTTTTCATCAAACATATTTATTCCTCTTTCATTTTAATATTATAAATACTTGATATATCAATTCTACTCCTCGAATGCAAATTCTAAATTGAAACCATTTCCAATCCCATGATTTTAAGAACGAGTTCTGTAAAGTGATACGAAATCACGCTTCGTTTTTCCCAGCGAGAAAAACTCGCTCGATCTCCGTCCTCGCTCTCCTCCAGGGGAGGAACCATGCCCGCTCGTCCTCCGATACGGATTTCTCCATCATCTTCCCAGAACTCTAAATAGAATCACGGTTTTGGAAATACTTACCATTTCACTATAAAATTGTCACCCTGGCCCGGATAAAGTATAATCTTTAACAAATGAAATCGGTCGGGGGACTCTCTAATATCTTTTATTCCTTAAAAGTGGCTTCCAGGGTTGGTATAAAAAACACTCTGACCGCCATTTTTTCTAAAAACGCATGTAAAACATGCGCGCTCGGGATGGGAGGCCAGCTTGGCGGTATGCGGAATGAAGCCGGAGACTTTCCTCAGATATGCAAAAAGAGTTTTCAGGCGCATTTGACTGATATCCAGGGAGAGATCAAACAAGAATTCTTTCAAGATACAAGCCTTCTCCACCTAAGAAAAATAAATCCTAGGGAACTGGAAAGACTGGGCCGTCTGAATTATCCGCTCCACAAGAAACCGGGAGATTCGTTTTATACTCCCTTGTCCTGGGAGGATGCACTTAAAATAGTTATCGAAAAATTTAAAAAGACAAATCCTGCCCGGACTTTTTTCTACAGCTCCGGCCGCTCCTCTAATGAGGCCGCATTTCTGCTGCAGCTTTTTGCCAGGATGTATGGAACGAATAATATTAACAACTGCTCTTATTATTGTCATCAGGCTTCAGGTGTCGGAATAGGATCCACGATCGGTGTTGGAACTGCGACCATCCAGCT
>CAZEWV010000290.1:0-4044 GCA_964516025.1 uncultured Eubacteriales bacterium | reverse complement strand
TTTTAAATGACAAGACATTATACCTACGGTTAGATTTTACATGATTCGATTCGATAGCTTGCAATATAACAAGGATATTAGTAAGGTATTACTGCATTTTAAGCATGTTTTCAGAGGGATTTACTACATTTAGACGGTATTGCGGTTGTGTTTTTCTCAAATTATTGCATGCAGTATAGTAATTGTTATACATTGAAAGATTAGGAAAAAGAGCCTCTTGGCAAATAAAATGATAAAAGAAAAATATACGCAATTGTGTTTAGCCCTCCGATTTAGCGGAATAAACACAATAGGGTTTACACAAACGTTGGCAATAATTAAAGTACAATACGATAAAATCATAAATATTTGGTGAGATACATTAGATAAAAAATTATAACAAAGGAAAAGTCGATGGAAAAAGAAGGTAAAATTATTTTGGTAGCTGGCGCTACAGGCGAGCAGGGTGGCGCCGTGATAAGTCATTTACAGAAGAAAGAATGGAAGGTGCGAGCGCTTACTCGAAATCCAAACGGTAAAGTGGCACAAGCCTTGGCAAACAAAGGTATTGATGTTTTCCAAGGGAACATGAACGACCTGCAATCATTGGAAAAGGCAATGGACAACGCCTATGGAGTTTTCAGCGTCCAAGATTTTTGGACCGCTGGCATGAAAGAGGAAATACAACAAGGAAAAAATATGGCTGACGCAGCAAAAAAAACGGGTGTTCAACATTTCGTATATTCATCAGCGGCTGGAGCCAATCGAGAGTCTGGTGTAGATCACTTTGAGAGTAAGTTTGTCATTGAAGAATACATTAGAAACATTGGTCTCCCAGCGACAGTTTTGCGCCCTGTCGGCTTTATGGAAAACTACAATATTCCACGCGTAAAAAACGGCATTTTGAAGGGTAAGCTAGCGCATCCGGTTATGCCGGATAAAAAACTACAACTGATTCCAACGGATGATATAGGCGCCTTCGTTGCAACAGCATTTGAAGAGCCGGAGAAGTTTATCGGTCTAGCTATTGATATTGCAAGCGATGAACTTACCAATCCTGAGATTGCTGAGACTTTTAGCAGGGTGATGGGAAGACCGATCCGCTTCAAAAAGCTTCCAATGTTGATTGTAAGATTATTCATGGGTAAGGAATTACACCGGATGTTCCGTTGGATCAATAAGGTC
The DNA here is from genome assembly GCA_964516025.1 of uncultured Eubacteriales bacterium. Classification (GTDB taxonomy): domain Bacteria; phylum Acidobacteriota; class Aminicenantia; order Aminicenantales; family Aminicenantaceae; genus JAUWVG01. The sequence goes on along the minus strand of CAZEWV010000290.1, from coordinate 2,880 downwards.
GGATACGATGTAGATATTCCAGCTCTCCGTAGCAATTATCCGAAGGTAAAGCTCACCAGCCTAGAGGAGTGGCTCCAACGTAATTGGGACATAAAAGGAACAAAGTAATATTCAAAATAACAAGACTCGGTATTTAAAGACAGAGCTTATCAGACGAACCATTTTGATCCGAGTTAATCAATAACTATTGCCAACAATGTGTAAAAATGCATTAAAACGCATTTTACACTCACCGTTGAGAAGAAAGACAATTAAAAACCGGGAATCAGACCTACTTCAGGGTGAGAATCAGGGCCAATACTCGAAATGGTGCCGAAAAAATAGCTATAAGACTCCAGAAAAACGGTTACACCGTCATCATCCTCGAGGAGCAATAACCAAAGAAATAAGGATTCAAGGGATCATTGTCATCGCGAGGCCTGTAAAGGACGTGGCGATCTGATGAATGAAAGGATGAGATTGCTTCGTTGCACTCGCAATGACGGAGAGAGAAGAAATGAGTCCAAAATCCAAGAATCCTTGAATCCTAGAATCCTCGAATCCTTTACATAAACTGCATCAACTAATCGGGAAAAGAACCAGAAAAAATCACCTCTAATGTCTAAAAGTAATTTTGCGGTTATTTATGTCTTTTCTTAAATTTGTCCAGAAGTTCCGTGTACAGGCTCGAGAGATCCATCTCTACTCCGTCGATAAAAACATGTGTAATATTTGTTCCTAACTCTAAAATATCTCCATCCGCAAGAACAACATTGGCTATTTTCCCCTTTTCTAAACTTCCCAGCTTGTCGCCCATTCCAAATATTTCCGCGGGATAAATTGTGACGGCCTTCAAGGCTTCTTGTTTATCCAATCCGAAAGCCGCTGCTTTGGCCGCATGATAGGGTAAATCCTTGGCTAGGCTTGCGCTCGAGGAGGAAAAGGCGATTTTCACACCGGCTTTGCTCAACACGGAGGGATTCCTGTACAGAGCATCATACCCATCTTCCCATTTGGAGGGCATGCCATACAAGGACGCAAACACAACAGGAATTCCTGATTCTTTGATTTCTTCCGGAATTTTCCATCCATATGTCACTCCATAAAAGATCGCTTCAATGTTTTCATCCTTGACAAACTTGATGGTGTCTAAAATATCTTGTTCCGCATGGACAGAGATCATCACCGGAAGCTCTCCATTGACAACGGGAAGTAGATTTTCGAAGATTTCGTCAAATTCCGGTAGAGCGAGTCGCGAATCTTTTTCAGCGGCTTCTTTTCGTTTCTGATAATACCTGGCGTCATGGAAGAGGTCCTTGAGTTCCTTGATCTGTCGAGAAGCTTGCTCCTGGGTCGTGGATGTGCTCCGTCTTCTGGAACCCCGGCCGGATGGAAATTCAATATGCAGGGCGACAGGACTTTTTATTAAGAGTTCGTCCGGTGTATAGCCAACAAGACGGATAAGACCACTCTTACCGGCAATCAATCCTCCCGAGGGAACGACCAACGCGCTTGTAATGCCATTAGATCTTGAAATAGGAATGTGAACGGAATCCGGTCGAATGGCTTCAATAGAAAAGACCTGAGGATTGATTCGTCCCGTCTCTCTGACATCAATTGTCGCACTCACCGAACCAATCTCTTCAAGACCCAAAGTACAGGTACTGTCGATCATTCCAGGGAAAGCATAGAGGCCTTTTGCATCAATGATCTTTGCTCCCGGAGGAATGTTTATATCCTGCCCAACGGCTTCAATCATGCCATTTTTTATCAGAAGAGTTCCGGATGGAATATTCTGTCCAACGACAGGGACAATTGTGGCATTTTTTATGGCGATGATTTCAGGACTCTTTTCCTGACTCAACCCCACAAAAACAAAAAAAACAAGCAGCAGTGAAACAAAAAAGGATGTTCGCTTCATCATTGTCCTCCTCCTTTTTTCTTCTTTGCGGCTTCTTTCTCTTTTTTCTCCATTTCTTCCCTCTCTTTCAGATACAAAACGCGATCGAAATAGATCTCACCTTCAATGATGGTCATTTCACAGCGCGTATAGACACTCAGAGGATGTTCATGGAAAATTGCAACATCCCCGTGTTTGCCGACTTCAAGGCTCCCGACAATTTCGTCCACACCCAATTGGATAGCAGGATTTATCGTGATCAGTTTCAGGGCTTCATTTTCACTCAAACCACCGTATTTCATTGTCTTTGCCGCATCGTTGAATAGACGCCGGATCCGCTCACCGCTGTCAGAATTGATGGATACAAGCACACCCTGATTGGCACAAAACCCTGCATTATAGGCAATGCCTTCCGCAGCTTCAACTTTGTACGCCCAGCTGTCGCTAAAAACTGAGAGTCCAATATTATTCGCTGCAATTTCCTTGGCAATTTTGTAAGCTTCCCAAGCATGCTCAAAACAAGCAACCGTGAAACCAAATTCCTTGGAAAGATTGATAAACTCGATCATCTCATCCGCCTGATAGGCATGGCAGCGGGCTACAATCTCCCCTCGAAGCAAACCCACGAGAGGCTCTAATCTCAAATCTTTCCGAGGAGGAATCAGATTCTTGGGAGGCTTTTTTTTGGCTTTCAATTTTTCATACCGTTCCCACTGCTCCATGTAATTCTTGGCCTTCATGAATTCACGGCGAATAATGGCATTGACGCCCATTCTTGTCTGAGGATACCGTGGAGTTGTACTCGTACCACTTGCTCTAGATCGTTTGGGATTTTCACCGAGTGCAAATTTCAGGGTTCTATAGGCTTCATGAACAATAAGCTCCTCAGCCGTTTTCCCCCATTTCATCTTTAACACGATATTTTCTCCGGCAATGGGATTGGCGCTTCCATGCATGGTGTGAATCATTGTGACTCCTCCGGAAAGCGCAGTAAGAATCCC
>CAZEWV010000289.1:0-4078 GCA_964516025.1 uncultured Eubacteriales bacterium | reverse complement strand
GATGCCATTCATCCCCAGGCTTGAAAGCCTGGGGTTTTCTGGCATATCTCATAAAAAAATGTATCGGGGATGAGTGTCTCTGTGTCTACTTGATTGTTTTCCCCTCTTTTCCGGCTTTCAGGGCTTCTATTTTTTCCTTGATCAACCGCCGCATATTCTGTATGTCGGACAGCATCTGCTTGCATTTGGCCTTGACATCGGGATCATCTGAACTTTTTAACTGCTTCCTGAATTCCTCAGCTTTTTTCTCAAGCATAGTGTATTCTTTCTTCAAATCATCTATCTTGAGATCGACTCCGTTTGATCCATTCGATTCGGCCAGATAGGCTTTTATCTTGTCCTGTTTTCTTTTAACCTCGATTAAAGTGGCCTTCAGTTCGCTTTTTTCCTTAGGGTCTGCGGCCTTATCCAGTTTTGCCTTGATGGCGTCCGCTTTCTCGGAGAGCATCTGATATTCTTTCTTCAGCATCTTTTTATCTTTTGGAGGAGGAGGCGGCGGTGCGGGGGATTTTGGAGCTTTGGGCGGAGGTGGAAGCAAACCGTTGGCCAAAGCGTCGGCCAACACTTTTTCCTCGGTCAACACGTCTTTTAAATGTGACTTGAGCTCCGCTTTCATTTTCGGGTCCTCGGTCGCTTCCATCTTTTTCCTGAGAATCATCTCCTTTTTTTTGAGATCCTCAAGCAGGACTTTGACCTGCTCCATCTTTTTCTTCAGCTCTTCTTCTTTTCCCTGGTCGGCGTCTCGATCGGCGGAAAGGGCGGCCTTTCCCGTAACTTTAATTCCCAGCATGTCCGCACCCAGTGCCTCTGCGACCTCGGTGTCGGCAGACTTGGGTTCGGCAAAAACCAGCATCAGAAGCGTTGCAATGGGCACGATCAGCAGAAGTTTCAGCTTGGCAGCGCCTCGAGATTTAATTTTTGACATCATGGTTATTCTCCTTTTGATTTGTGACTGTTTGAAGTTGTTGGCAAATTCGAACAACTTCACACCCACATGCTGCTCAAACATGAGCAGTTGGTACTTGGCTGTGCTGAAGCCCTGCGCAATGACTCCATAATCAGCCAAAAATTCATGTGTTTCCTGTAAAGACTTTTTGTATGGCCATACAAAAGGATTAAACCACTGTAAAACAGTGATGAGTTCGATAAGCAGGATATCAAACGTGTGATACTGCTTAATATGTATTATTTCATGAGCGATGATGCGCCTCATGTTGTGTTCAGAGAGTTTTTTGTCGTTGATAAAAATGAAATTTAGAAAGGAAAAGGGAGAAAAGTCCTTATTAACCGAGACGATTTTTATTCCGTTGATCCTTGTTGTTCTAAATTTTTTAACAACAAAATAGAGTTTGATCATGTGGAAGATAAACCGGGTGAGAAACACGCCGGCGCCCACAACATAGAGAAGAAGAAGGATCTCTCCAAGACCCCAGGTTTTTAAGGGTGCAGCAGAAGAGGGGATCAGCGACATCGGAGCAGAAGCTCGTGCCGTTATAAGCGGGGAGGTGATTTTAAAGACCGGTAAAATCAGAGAGAAGATAAGAGAACAGACAAGGTAGACACGGTTAAGCTTAAAATATGTTTCTTTCTGTAAAAACAGCCTGAAGCCCACATAAAACAGCGCCAGGCAGGCCGCAGACTCCAATAAATACACAGCAAAGCTAGTCATTTTTTTTTCCCTTGTGTTTTTCGATTTCTTCGCTGAGAAGTTCCCTAATCTCTTCCATCTCCCCTAGAGTGATATCCCGATCACTGGCAAAAAACGAAACCATTTCCTGAAAAGAATTCCCGAAATACCTTTTAATAAAAGACTTGAGAAATCTTTTCTTGTAGTCGTCCCTGGAGACGACCGGAAAGTACTCATGCGTCTTGCCGTAGGCATTGTGCGCCACAAATCCCTTTTTTTCCAGAATGCGGACGATGGTGGATACGGTGTTGTAGGCCGGTTTTGGATCGGGAAGGCGGTCGATGACATCCTTGACAAAACCTTTCTCGAGCCTCCACAGAACCTGCATAATTTGCTCTTCGGCCTTGGTGAGTTCCTTCATGATGTTCATAATATATAACTATTTTCTTAGTTTGTCAACTATTTTCTTAGTTTATTAACTAATTTTCTAGTTTTTCTCACGGTGTTCACTAATACGCACTGCTGGAACAAAGTGTTTAGTGCAATTCTTATGCCACATTGGAATGGTAACCGGTTCTGAGGAAAGACAATGGAAAAAAAGAAATTACCGTTCAGAATCAGACAGGAAGTGTCCGGATATGGACAAATGACTATCTGAGCGGAAAATGGACGAAAACCGAAGTTCCTTTATTTGGGGCGGTCCGAATTTCCAATTGTCCTCCCAACAAGCTCGCCCTCTCTCTCATCCCAATAATGCCGAAGGAGTCCGGCTCATTCAATTCAGCATCTTTTATGCCAATCCCATTATCTCTAATCATCAGTTCGATATAATTGTTTTCCTTTACCAATCTCACAATCACTTGAGTAGCCCGGGCATGCCATTTAATGTTATTGAGTGCTTCCTGAACGATGCGAAACAACGCCAAAGAGAAATTTTCATCCAAACTTGTCTCTCCCAGATCAATTTCACACTCACCTTGGATCTTAGTCAAGTCCTGGAATTTTTCCACATGGTCTTCAATAACCTCTTTTATGCTGAAATGTTCCAGAAGAGTCGGTCTTAACTCCGTGTAAATCTTCCGTGTTGTCTGTATCGTCTTATCTAAAAGATCCTTCGTCTTCTGGAATCGCACGGCCAGATCTTTTCTTTCCTCCGGAAGTTTTTCCTCTAACATGTAGAGATCCATTTTTAAAGCGGACAACGCCTGCCCAATATCGTCGTGCAGCTCATAGGCCACTAAAGTGCGCTCCTCTTCTCTGACCGTCTGTAAATGCGCTGTCAGTTTTTTCAGTTCTTCACGAGACCGCTTGACTTCTGCTTCCGCCTGTTTGTGCAGGGTAATGTCACGTATAATGCTGATCCATGCCTCCTTACCCTCATACTCCAGAAGTGCGGTGTGAATTTCAACTTGTAATCTTTCCCCTTGTTTTGTGATGTGGGTGTACTGATGAGCCGAAAGATCCGTTTCATCATCGATGTTTTTATCCACCTCTTTTAAATCTTCAACAGGATGTAGTTTATGTGGGGTCATGGCTCTAAATTCCTTCAAGGTGTACCCATAACAGTCAATGGCAGCCTTGTTGCAGTCGAGGAAACGGTGTGTTTTTTTATCAAAGATGACGACCGGATCCGCAATGCTTTCAAATAATGTGCCGTATTTAGCTTCCGATGCTCTCAAGGCAGCCTGCGAGCTTCTGATTTCTTCATACGCTTTTTTGACCTGCTGGTGCAAATCGGCGTTTTTGATGGAATTGGAGGCCGCGTGAGAAAAACTTTTTATCATCTCCAATTCTTCTTCAAGAATTTTTTCCTGTTTGCTCGCCATAAAAACACCGCCAATCACTTCCCCATCGATCTCCAAAGGCAGAATGATCAAATTCTTCGTTTTTCCGAGTTTTTGCAGATCTGCACATCGTTTCTTGCTGATAAGAGGGTACACGATCTCCTCGAGTGTTTTGGCCATTACGGTTTGTCCATTCATGGCAGACCGCACGGTGGCGTTAAGAGTTGAATCCACTGGAATGGAGAGTTTTTTCAGGGAAAATCCTCCAATTTTATTGATCAGAGTCAGCAGTCCTTTTTTTGTGGTCAGCGCCTTGACCTCGAATCGCGTTCGCTCTTTATCCAGCATAAAAAATATGGCTGTTGTAAATCCAAAGTAGCGCACAATTCCGTCTGTAATATACTTAAATATTTTTTCTAAATCTAGAGAACTGTACACCATCTCTGTGACCTGCTGAAGGATTTTTATTCTTGTGTCTGTTTGAGAAAACATTTTCCCAACTATATTTTACCGTATTTTAGGTATCATAGCATCCCCTTTCCCGATGATTTTTAAGACGAGGAGTATCATCGTCCGGAAATTTTTGTTCGAAGTTGACATATTTAGACCGCGACGTGTCAAGTCATTTAATAATCTAACTATGCTATCTATCATCTTGTCATTTAAA
>CAZEWV010000288.1:0-4081 GCA_964516025.1 uncultured Eubacteriales bacterium | reverse complement strand
GTCCGTTTGGGGATGAAAAAAAACAACCTCCTGCACCCACGGCGTTTGGCCAAAATATTCCTGCACCTCAAAGGTGAACTCTCCTCTCTTCCCGGATTTAATCAATCCCTTTCTGTTCTTTGAGAATGTCCACGAGGCAATCCCTTCCTGGATATTTTCCGGTCCCAAGGTGGACCAGTATCCGCTCATGAGCCCAACGACATCCGAAAGCGACAAATGAAAGCCAAAGAGTTTTTCAAGGATTTCTTTTTCATGGCCTTGCCAATAGGCTTTTTTTGCCGGAACGACAAAAAAGGCTTCTCCGTGCACAATGAAAAGCTGGTAGTGCACCTGGCCAAGAGGGCCAAGGACATCGATTCGCCCTTTAGTGGGAAGTGAAAAGAGAAAGGAAACGCGAGATCGGGCAGTCTGCCGATTTGTTGTTACGCGGAGCGACGCATACCCTTCGATTTCTTTGATCTGATCGGAAGGAGGTGCGAGAAACACTTTTTGTGTTGCACAGGCAGAGAGAAGAAAAAGAATGCACACAAAAAGGTAAACAAATCGACGTATCATGCACATCCCCAGTTTTTGGCCTTTTCCGTTACTTATCTTGGCCGGCGGCTGAGTTATCGTAGTGTCCACGGCCCCTTTTGTCTTCCTCTCCACCTAGATGGAAGCCGTAATCTTCAGTTTGTACCATCCGCTGTTTTTTCTTCCTCAAAATTGGGTAAAAAGGAGAACTGAGTTTTCTACTAAAACACGACAGCCTGGGATCAATTATCATCAAGATCACAAACACACCGAAAACGATCAGGATCGCATATATGGTCCACGGCATTTTTGTTCTCTCCTCTTACAATCTTTAAGATAACTTTTTAGGAATCAATTATATGTCTGCCTTGCTTTTTAGTCAACAGACTATCTTTTTTTTCAAAAAAGGAAAGGAATAAAAAGAGGGGAAATAAAAAAGTAAGCAGGCGCCTAATGAGCCTTAAGGATGCTCCTCAGAATCGGCTTGAAATTTGGGGATCTTCGCCATGATTTTCTCTTTTCCCATATAAAATCCAATCACAAATGCCGAAGACGTGACCACCAGCGCCACAAAAGACTTAAAAATATTCTTCATCTATCACTCCCCTTTGATTGTCATCAAAATCCATCTAAAAGTCAACTATTCCTTGCAGCTTTTGACTTTTTCTTATCATCTGCACTATATTTAGAATATACGTCAAATTCTGGAAGAATATTTATCAAGAAAATGCGAAATCAATTTTTAGGTCTCCTCCTTATTATCCTGTTTCTTTCCACAAGCACCTTTTCTCAGAATAAACGGGCCTCCGTTTACGCCGGACAATTTTATGACCAGCGTCCTCGTGTCCTCGCCGAACAGATCGATTCCTTCTTGGAACAGGCAAAAAAAAAGAGCCACAAAACGGGAGATCTCCGTGTCCTCATTGTTCCCCACGCCGGATATTCCTGTTCCGGAGCCGTAGCGGCCGCAGCTTACAAACAGGTCCAGGGCCTCGATTATAAGACCGTTGTCATTGTTGGCACAAGCCATCGCAGGGAATTCCGTGGGTGCTCAATTTACCCAGAAGGAGGGTACGAAACGCCGCTGGGGATAGCTCAAATTGACAAAACTCTTGCTCAAAAAATTGCCCTAAATTCAGGATTCGGTTTCAATCCCTCCGCCCACCAAGCCGAACATTCTATCGAAGTTCAGGTCCCTTTTATTCAAAGGGTCCTTCCCCAGGCCAAAATTGTTCCTATCCTGATGGGAGCCCCGACCCAGGATACGGTTTTGACATTGGCAGACAGCCTCACTAGGACCATTAGTGGAACAAACATTCTGGTTGTTGTCTCCACCGATCTCTCTCACTATTACTCAAAGAGCAAAGCCAACACGATAGATGCCCAAACCATCACCCTTCTCAAACGCTTTGACACCGAGGCCCTCCTTCAGAAATTCCAGCAGGGAGAAAACATCATGTGCGGGGGAGGAGGGGTGGTATCCTCTTTGTTTTACACGAAAAATTTTGGCTCGGCAGCCATCGAGATCCTCCAATACGCAGATTCCTCTATGACATGCGGGCCTCCGTCGGAAGTCGTCGGGTATATGGCTGCTGCCCTCTATTCCGAGAGTGTCCGGCCAGAAGAAGCTCTCCGTGAAGAGGAAAAAAAAGAGCTTCTTCGTCTGGCCCGGACTTCTATTAAAAATTTTCTTAAGGGAAATAAATCGGTCGCCTATTCACCTAAGAACTCCGGATTATTGCTGGAAAGAGGCGCTTTTGTCACTCTAAAAAAGGACGGCGCTTTGAGAGGATGCATCGGGTTCTCCAGTCCTGTTGCACCTCTCTACCAGACGATCATTCAAGCCGCTGTCTTAGCGGCTGTTAGAGACCCGCGTTTCAATCCTGTTACTTCCGCTGAGCTTAAGGATTTGGAAATCGAAATATCTGTGCTCACTCCTCTGAAAAAAATCAATAATCTCGAGTTGGTTGAAGTGGGAAAACACGGTCTTTTTATTTCAAAAGGCAGCCGGAGCGGCCTCCTCCTCCCACAGGTGCCAGTCGAAAATAATTGGACGAGATTGACCTTTCTCGAACAGGCCTGTCTAAAGGCCGGGTTGCCCAAAGATGCTTGGAAATCGGGCACGGAGCTCTACGTCTTCACAGCCATTGTCTTCCACGAATAACCTACAAATTAGGACAGAAATCTGCTATAATATTTTTTCATCTTTTAGCGAGAATAAATAAATGCCGATCTATGAGTACAAGTGTTCTAAATGCCAATCGGTTTTTGAAATCATTCAAAAAGTAGACGCCCCTGCTCTAAAAAAGTGTCTCAAATGCGGTGCGCCGGTGAGCAAAATTATATCTCCTTCAGCTCTTCAATTTAAGGGCAGCGGATGGTATATCACAGACTACGCACAGAAAGACAAAAAAAAGGCAGAACCCAAAGAGACAAAAAAACCAAAGGACACTCCGGCAAAAGAGGTTAAAAAAAACCCTCCTTCCTCTTCAACGAAATAGCATTTTTAAACTTATGAAGATCGTCGTTCGGGCCCCTAACTGGATCGGGGACAGTATCCTTGCTCTTCCTGCCATTGCGGCCCTTCACAAAAATTTCCCTGAAGCTGAAATCTGGATTTGCGGACATGAGTGGATTAAAGATATTTTTTCCCCTTTCGATTATATAAAAGGAGTTATTCCCCTTAAAAATCTACACCGTCTGCGGGGACTCCTTAAAAACGCAAAAATTTTACAGGAAAATCAATTTGAAGTGGGGCTGCTGTTGACCAATTCCTTTTCGTCTGCAATTCTTTTCTGTCTGGCCAAAATCCCTCAACGCTGGGGATATAATCGCGATTATCGTCGGTTCCTGTTAACAAAAAGGGTCAAGATCGGCGACCGCTTTTTGTCCGTTCATCAGGCACAGTACTACATCAATCTCCTGTCCGGTTTAGGTATTCCTGCATCTTCCGGATCTCTTTTCTTCAAGCTCGATCCAGCTGTAAAACAACATGCAAGCGACCTGCTCGTTTCTTTGGGCATAACATTTCAACGCCCGCTTGTCTGTCTCAACCCTGGAGCTTTCTACGGGTCCGCAAAAAGATGGCCGGCATCACGGTTTGCCGAATTGGCCTCCCTCCTCCAGGAAAGAAATCAGGCCGACATCATTATTGTTGGATCAAAGGACGAGCACGCATTGGCCCAAACCATTGCATCGCACATGGAACATCCCCCTATTATTCTGAGCGGAAAGACAACCGTCTCTCAACTGGCAGGAATGCTCTATCATGCCACCCTCTTTGTTTCCAACGATTCCGGCCCGATGCACATGGCGAACTCATTAAGCGTTCCCACAGTTGGCATCTTCGGCCCTACGGATCCTCAGCTCACAGGCCCTTTTCAACAGCCGTCTTCCGTCGTAAAAAAAGACATCGACTGCTGGCCGTGCCGCTACCGCCATTGTCCCACAGACCACAGGTGCATGGAGGATATTTCTGCAGAGGAGGTCTACCGCGCCTGTAAAGAGTTTATGCCATGAAAAGAAAAGCCGTATTTATCGATAGAGACGGAACTATCAACAAGGATGT
>CAZEWV010000287.1:0-4097 GCA_964516025.1 uncultured Eubacteriales bacterium | reverse complement strand
TGAGAGCTGGAAACGATCATATCAAAATCCTGCAGATCAAAAAGTTCAACAGCCAACGGAAATATAGGCAGATAGGACCTGTATTTTTTGTGCAGGAACGGCATACGCTGGAGAAAACTGGTGTGAATCTCTCTCTCTTCAATGGATTTTTTTTGAGTCCCCGGGAAATGAAAAAGAGTAAAGATGGGAGCCTCAGGAAAAATCTCACAAAGAACTTCAAGCACTTTTTCTCCCCCACGCTGACCTGTCAGCCAGTCATGGATGAGGGCAACTTTTAAATTTTTCATCGGGTTTGATTATATGTAGACAGTCAATAATTGTCAATCCTACCCCAGGGAAGAGGTATAATTTGCCACCTACCTTAAATAAATAAGGGATCTATTGGGGAGTGATCTTTGCACGATAGAGCCGAAGATAGAGGTTTTGGACATCCTCGATCATATGCGAGAGGGCGTACCTTTCGTGAAGATCTTCCATCAAGGCTGCTCCCAGGTGAAGAGCCAAATCTTTATTCTCAATGAGCTGGCGCAAGGCCTCTGCGAGTCTCTTTGGACTTTTTGGTGGGACAAGAATTCCAGTTTTTCCATCTGTAATGATTTCCTTCACCCCATCGACATCCGTAGCCACGACAGGTTTTCCTAAGGCCCCCGCTTCCAGCAAAGAATAAGGTAATCCTTCCCATAAAGAGGGGAGAACGACAACATCAAAGAGAGAGAGAATTTGAGGGATTTCTTTTCTTTCACCGAGAAAATGGACAACTTTCTCCAATCCCAAACGATTTTTCTGCTCTTCTAGTCTGTCTTTCCATGGCCCTCCTCCTACGATCAGAAACTGTATCCCTGGAATCTCCTGTGACAGCAGTCGGGCGGCTTCTAAAAGATACGGAATTCCTTTCTGCCGATGAAGCCGTGCAACCGTCCCCACGATCGACTGCGAGAGATCGATTCCCAGTTCTTCTCCCCAGTCCAATTCCTCAGCTAGCTTTTGCCCCGGCATTTCAAAGTCAATCCCATTCCGGATGACAGCGCTTTTTCTTTCTGGAACAAGACCGTATTTTTTGCCAAGGGTTTTATCGGAATCACAGACATAAATGACAGCATCTGTAAACCGTGAAAACCTTTTTTCCAGAATAATATAAATTGATTTGAGAAAAAAATTTCTGTAGTGAAGATAATGGATCCCATGGAGCGTGTGGACAATAACAGGAATCCTGTTTTTGTGCGCTGCCCAACGTCCGTAAAATCCTGCCACTCCACCATGTGTATGAAGCACATCTATTTTGTGTTCAGACAGCACATCAGCGATTTCAGCTACCGTATTCCGGCTGATTCTTTTTGTAATGGAGATGGGAATATGCCTTATCCCTTTATTTTTTACGGCCTCGACTAAAGCCCCTCCGTCATCTGAACAGACAAGGACTTCAAATAAAGATTTGTCGAGGGACGCAGCTAATGAGAGCAAATTAATCTGACCACCACCCAGGAAAGGCGAATCAATCATTTCTAAAACTTTTATCTTGGTCATCAATTCTCTTTGTGGAGCAGACCCAAAAAATCTTTTCTCCGAATATACTCCCCGTTTCGTCCACGAACAAGGTTGGGAGAAAAGCTGAAATTTAACCAAAGATAGATCCGCAGCAAGCCTTGGGAAAGCCGGGAGTTATGTTTCCGGTAAAAATAGATCTGGCTTTTTCTGTAGTGATAACGGCTAGAATTTTTCACCATAGATGTACTCGTTCCACCAATATGGAAAATATGTTCCTGAGGAAGAAACCGCAGCGTCCAGCCCGCTTGTCTCATCTTGTAGCACAAATCAATGTCTTCAAAATAGAGAAAATAATTTTCGTCGAAACATCCAACCTCCTCCAAGGCTTTTCTCCTGGCCAGCATACAGGCCGCACTCAGCCAACCCACATCCCGGATCTTGTTGTCAGATTTCAATTTTTTTGCATAATAGAGATTGAAAAATCCCTTTTGTATAAATTCAGAAAAAAAATCGATCCTTTTTCCAAAGGAGACCTGATAGGTTTTTTGGTCCGACAGAAGTGCGGGCCCAACGGCGCCAATCGAAGGATTTTCCCGAATTTTTTTAAGGAGAACGTTTAAGGCCTGGACATAAACGTCCGTATCGATGTTTAAAAACAGAACGAATTCTCCAACAGATGCACGGATTCCCAAATTGCAGGCTCTCGCAAATCCAAAATTTTCTTTGTTTCGAATAAGCTTGACATCAGGGAATCGGTTCTTAACAAGATCCGGACTGCCATCAGAAGAGTTGTTGTCCACAACGACAATCTCCATGTTTTTCTCTGGGAGAACTGCCAAGAGTGATCGGAGACATTGTTCAAGGTGGATCCTGTCATTGAAACTGACGAGAATCACAGAGAGCTCAAGCATGAGGATATCTTCCTATTTTGTCTATCAAGCGCTTAAAGTCATTCGCAGAGTTTTTCCAGGAAAACAAAGAGCGTTTCTGAGCAAAATTTCCTAGAACTCTGGATCTAGCCTTTTCGTCCTGAATGGCATTTTTGAGCGCCTCAACGACCTGTTCAACGACAGGCTCCTCCGAAAGGAATGCCATGTCCTGATAAATTTCACCTAGAGAAGATTTATTCAGAAGCACTGACACGGTTCCACAGGCAAGAGCTTCTAGCGGAGGAAGTCCGAAACCCTCATACTCTGATATATAAACAAAGACATTCAACGCCGAGAAGAACAGAATTACTTCTTCGCTTTCAAGCCTGTCTTCCCATATGATCCAATCTTTCTTTAAAAGTGTGGCCATATCTTGAGGGGGATGTGTCAAGTCCTTTCCGACTATGTACAGAACCAACTCCGGCAGGTCCCTCCGCAGGAGTTCCAATGATTCTACTAGAATGGGAATGTGTCTTCGGTTAAAAATTGAGCCTAAATATCCAACAATGAGTTTATTCTCTAAACCCTTTTTTTGCTTCCACTCAACAATCCGACTTTCCGGGCTTTTTTGAAATCGTTCGTCAACACCATGGTACACAACCTTAATCTTCCCGGGTTCGACATCCAGGTACTTCATCAGCTCTCCTTTGACAGTTCTGGAAACAACCACAACATACTCGGCTTTTCTCACACTTCGCTGGACGAAATATTTTCTTTTTATAGATTCCCTGGTCGTGTACCATTCGGGATGAGAGACAAACGATACATCATGCACGATGAGAATAGATTTCCATCGGGTCAAAACTGGGAGAGTGTAGTTGGAAGCAATGAGGATATCGGGTTTAATATGTTTGAGCTTACGGCGGAAGGGCCCATTTTGCCAGCGAAAGTAGCCTTTATCGGGTGACAAAACATACTGAACGATGTTTGGAGACACATATTTTTCTATAGGTTCACGACTCAGCACTATAAATTCAACATCGGGCATCATCGGCACTAGCTCTTTAAGGATATTTTCGATCGATTGTCCCACACCTGTGGCATAGGCACCCGTTTCATAACAGTCCACGGCGATTTTCACTGCAGATTTCTCTTTTTCAGAACCGACCTATAAAATTCGAGTGTGTTTTCGGCTGTGTGCGTCCAACTAAATTCCCGCACTCTCCGGTTTCCTTTTTCGATTAGAATTTTTCGTTTGTCCTCATCATCCAATACTTTGATGATTTGGCTGGCCATTTCCTCAGCATCTTCAGGATGAAAGTAAAGGGCGGCATCACTAGCAATTTCCGGAAGAGCCGGAGAACGAGAGATCACAAGTGGACATTCACTGGCCATGGCTTCAACCAAAGGCAGCCCGAATCCCTCACAAAGAGAGGGAAAAACCAGGCATGAGGCAAGATGATACAGGGCTTTTAAATCTCCCTCAGGAAGATAATCCAAGAATAACACTTGGGACTGAAGTTTGAGTTCCTCTATTTTTTTTTCGAGATTTTGATAATCCATCCCCTTTTTTCCCGCGATAACAAGGGGAACGTCATATGATTTTTCACAGATGAATCCCAGGGCCTCGATCAATTTGACCAGGTTTTTTCTGGGTTCGATGGCACCGACAAATAGAATAAAAGTTGAAGGCAGAGCATACTTTTTTTTTACAGTTTCCGTTTGAGCCACCGATGGTTTATT